>JBDNIM010000476.1:0-1235 GCA_041688295.1 Bacteroidia bacterium | reverse complement strand
TTTACCATAAATTTCCAATAACAATCTATTTGCCGAATCGCCAATGCAATGTGTGTTTACCTGATAGTCCATTTTAGCAATTTTTGCACACCATTCATTAAAATAATCGACACTGTGCAACAGCAATCCACTATTTTCTTTTTGGTCGCAATAGGGTGTCTTCAATTTTGCGCCCCTGCTGCCCAAAGCCCCGTCTGCATACAATTTAAAACTTCCAATTTTTAAATAATCCTTCTCAACAACACCATTTTTTTGGGCAAATTGGAAGCCCGCATCCGTTGGATTTAGCATAAAATATTGAAAAATATTTAGCTTTTCAGTTTTGTAAAGTTTTTCTATTTCCAAAATAGTTTCAATATCCAAACCTGCATCGGCCAATGTTGTTAAACCAAAAGAAAAACAATTTTTCTCTGCATTTACCAGTGCATTTTCAATATCCTTTTTGCTGTTTTCAGGAATAAATCCCTTAACCAAGTCAGCAGCATTATCCAACACAACCCCCGAAAGCTTGCCTTTAAACATTATAATTTTGCCACCAACAATCTTTGTGTTTTCATCAATTCCTGCCAATTTCAAAGCTTTTTCGTTGCAAATGGCAGCGTGTCCATCAATTCTTTGCAAAAAAACCGCAGTGTTCGGAAATAATTTATTAAGCATTTCATTATTGGGAAACTCTTTTTCTTCCCAATCATTTTGGTCCCATCCCCTGCCAACAATCCATTCAGGATGAAATTCTTTTTCAAATGCAACGAGCTTTTCTATACATTGCTGCCAGCTATTTGTTTTCGTTAAATCGCAGTTCAACAAGGTTTTTGCATAGCCATAAAAATGACAATGTGCATCAATAAAACCAGGATAAACAATTTGATTATTTAAGTTA
The DNA here is from genome assembly GCA_041688295.1 of Bacteroidia bacterium. Classification (GTDB taxonomy): domain Bacteria; phylum Bacteroidota; class Bacteroidia; order NS11-12g; family UBA955; genus JABMMZ01. The sequence continues at coordinate 355 of JBDNIM010000476.1, read as the reverse complement.
ATTTTATTTTCCGCCTTGCATTCATATTTCGACAAAAGCTCGTTGCCGCCAATGGCTTCAATTTTTTTGTTTTTCACAACAATCACACTTCCGTCAGGCAAACTGTCGTTCATCGTAATTATTTGTCCATTGAAATAGATATAATCCACATTATTTGATTTAGAATTGCAGCCAAAGAAAAGCATTGCCAAAGCAACCAAAAACAAAGTTTTGTTAAATTTCGATTGTATAAATAGAGGGTTCATTTTTTTTTATTTTAAAGTTTGATTTATTGCCATCCATTTTCGCCCAACAAAGGCACAAAACTAAACTGAGAAAGCACTTGATGATCAAATTTAGTAGCAGAGGTTTTCAC
>JBDNIM010000475.1:0-2322 GCA_041688295.1 Bacteroidia bacterium | reverse complement strand
CACTTCATTTACCTCCGTACTAAAAAATGCACCTCTGCAATCTGCACCTGCCTTATTTAGATACTTGATTTGGTTTAGCACCTTAGTTTGAACAGAAGAACCCTTTATAGAGGGAGAAGTGAAGATGTAAAGGATTTTCATGAAAGATTCTTTTTTTTTGGCTCACGGATTACACGGATGTGCACGGATGGTTTTTCTGTGAAAATCTGTGCTATCTGTGAGAAATTCTTTGTTTGGCTCACGGATTACACGGATGTGCACGGATGGTTTTTCTGTGAAAATCTGTGCTATCTGTGAGAAACACTTTTTGGCTCACGGATTACACGGATGGTATGTCTTTGGGTTTCTATAGTTTATTTCTTTGCTAATACATCCCAATATCCTCCTTTTGCAGAGCCCCTTCTCTTTATTTTCTCTGAATTTTTAAGATTCTCAATATCCCTTTGTACTGTTCTCTCCGACAAACTTAGTATTTCAGCTATTTGTATCGCTGAAATTTGTTTGTTTGTGGATATAATATTCAGTATTTTTTCACGCCTTCTTTCTACGACATTTTCTACGACATTTTCTACGACATTTTCTACGACATTTTCTGACGAAGAATCTGTTTTCTGCTGAATATATTCAACTACCGTTAAAAAACCATTTGCAACTTCTTCAAAATTAAAAGTCATACTTGGGTATTCTTGTATTTCTTTTCGAATTCGGATAAAACCACTTCCATATTTTTCAATATCCCCTGTTAAATAAAAAGCTTCAGCAATCAATTTGTTTCTGGCATAAGCTTGGTAATTATCTTTTTGAAGCGCTTCAATGGAAAGGTTGCCAAATAATTTACCCGGATTAAAAAAAGTAATTTTATTATCAAAAATTTTAATCTGTATATCAATAGGACTTAAATAGTCTCTATGAATAATGGCGTTCAATAAAATTTCTCTTATTGCAGTTAAGGGATACTCAAATATTTCTGTTCTTTGTGTGGTCTTACCTGTAATTTCAAAAGCTACTTTAAGCTGAGAAATGATATACTTCATTGATTCTTCAACCGCTTCAAACAAAGTATATTTAAACATTCTGTCGTCTAAAATTAGAGAAGGTGTTTTAAACCGGCCCAAATGAATATTGTATTGGGTAGATTCTTTTCCAAACAGCAAAAGAGCAGCATGACTTATTGTGTTTCCTTTAACTAATCGCAGTTTTTCTAAGTTCAATTTCCAATCCTGTCCCAATTGAAATCTGCCTGTTTCGTTTACTTTAGAAATGAACTTTTTGATTTTCTCAATATCAAGATCCTCAACTGATTTTTCAGGGTGGATGTATGCATCCCAGGACAGTTGTAATGATTGTAAATTTAAGTCAGTTATTTCATTTAAATTGAGTTGATGGTTTGAATTATTGACCCTTTTAAAATATCTCCCCCTGAAAGAAATAGGTTTGATTGGAAATTCATTTACTGAAAAAACAATATTAACCATACCTTTTGTTGTTTTGTACTCTTCAACAAATGGAATAATTGAAGGTTGAGTTTTGAGTTTAATATCATTCAACCATTTTTGAATACTTTCTTTTCCAATATTAATACCTATATACTTTCCACTATCATCTACTCCTAATATAACTGAACCTCCTTCTGTATTTGCAAAAGCAACCAAAGTTTCTATGACAGCATCACTGAAATTGAGTTTAAACTCAATCCTTAGTCCCTCTCCACTTTGTATTAACTCTTTGATGTTGTTCAAAATTAATTACATTTTTTGGCTCACGGATTACAAGGATGGTTTTTCTGTGAAAATCTGTGCCATCTGTGAGAAACACTTTTTGGCACACGGATTACACTAATTTATATTTATACTTTTCTGTGAAAATCTGTGCCATCTGTGAGAAATTCTTATTTTATCAACTCAATATTTATTTTATGCCATGTATCCCTTACTTGATCAACACTCAATCCACCATTTTTATAAGCATCCATTAACAACTCTTTTTCCTTAGAATCTTTCACTGAATCCAATACCCAACCTTTCAAATTGCCATTAAACCAATAATCTATAGGACTTCCGATACCAACTTTATAAGTTCGGGTTCTTAGGGTCTCATCCATTTTCCCTTTCATGGCTTCGCGAAGCAAGATTTTTGTATAACCTTGTCCTATTTTATTTTTGACAGGAAGCGAAAAAACATAAGTTACCAATCGCCAATCCATAAATGGCATGCGAATTTCTACACTGTTCATCATTGCAGCTCTGTCAAAATCTCGTAACAATGCAGGCAAACAATGTTCAAAAAACTCATTATAAACCATGCGCTCTTCTAATGGTTTTT
>JBDNIM010000048.1:0-4074 GCA_041688295.1 Bacteroidia bacterium | reverse complement strand
AACACTTCAAGTGTCTAATGCTTTAAAAGACTTAGGTATTGAAGTGGATAGAAGAAAAATTATATTTATTGAAGAGCCTAAAATGATTGGTGAATACAGAGCAAATATCAATTTACACAAAGAAGTTTCTAAAGAAATTTTAGTTGATGTTGTTGCTGAGTAATCATTAAAAGAATTACAATATTAAAAAAGGAGATTAAGCAATTAATCTCCTTTTTTTTATTTAACAAGATTATCTAACGAGCGATAGTTTTCTTTAGGTAAATAAAAATACCTGCTTTTAAATGGATAAATTTCTAAATTCTGGGGCGGCATAAAATCTGCACCATAAAAATAATTGCCAAGCACTTCCTTTTCTTTAAATTCTGCCATATTTCTTGTGGCATAAATAGAAAAGCTCTCATTGAATTTACTTTCACTTAAAATCAAAGTTTCGTAGGGCAATGTCCAAGGTGTTACGTTGTCGTAACCATGAAACATATCAGCACTTAAAACGCCTTTGGAAATATGATTGGTTTGCATATTGTATAAAATCCCCGAAAGCAAATTTAATCGGTTGTTATATCCTTTAGCTGTTTTGAACAAAACAAAAACACTCCAAAAACAAACTATTATAAAAACAGGCTTAAAAAAATGAAATGTATCAGGCATTTTATTTTTATTTAAATAAAAAACAGGCAATCCAACAACGAGCCAAAGTGGCAACATGTTTTTTTCCATAAAAAAATTGCTGTCTCCATCATGAAAAACAATGGCTGAAATAATTAATGTTATTAAAATTGAAAAACAATAGATACTTAATTTTTCAAAGGCTTTGTTTGTAATTATTGAAAATGAAATTAGAACAAATAATAAAGTAAAAGCAAGGTAGTTGACATAAAAAGTGGTTTTTAGATAATACCAATAAAAACTGCTTTTCAAGTACTCGAAACTAAAACTATTCATCAAATTGTCTAAAAAATGTGTGTCATACCCTCCTTTAGGTTTTACAATAAAATATAATAACCCGGAAAAAACACTGCTAAGAATAAGAATGAAAATAGATTTATGCCTAATTTCTTGGATGATAAATAAGTTAACTATTGCAATTAAAATTAATGCCGAAGGATGTAAAAAAACAAGTAACAATAGTAAAACATTGAGCAAAACTAGATGCACAATTGAAAACTTTAGATAATATTTTAAAAATACGCCTACAATAAGCAATGCTATGCCTACAGCCGAGAGGGCATCGGCAAAGGCAAAAACAATAAAATTTGGAATGGCATAAATATTAATCAAAAGCCATAAAGCTGCTAAATATTTATTTTTTAATTTGCTGAATAATAGCCAAGCAATTAAAGCATTAATAAGCATTGGCGCAACAGAACTAAGTATCAAAACCGTATTTATACTTAAATTTAATTTAATGGCAACAAGTGCTACAAATTGTAATAATGCCATTGAAAAACGATTGTGGGCAATGAAAAAACTTTGATTCTCAATTAAATTATACATAATAAAAGCATTGTCCATTTGAAGAACCCGTGGTAGGAAAAACCAAGATGAATAAAACAATAAAATAGCCCAAAAAAGACTATTTGTATATGAAAAATTTAAGTACTTATTAATTTTCATAAGATAAATACCATATTTCTAAACCATGTTCAAAATCATCTACCACAAAAAACAAAAGACCTCCAATTGCAATAAGTTGATTGGGAGCAGTATTATTTGAACTTGAATAATTACCAAATATTGGTTTTATTTTTATCATAATAGAACAATTGATTATAAACATCTTTGTTTCGAGCAGTGAAAAACAATTTGGTATCTGTTACGCAAATATTATTTATTAGAGACGATTGTTCTCCATGCGAAATATCATCTATCAACTTTGTGCCTTTTTCAGTAGCATCTGTTCTCCAAAGCTCATTGCCATTGTTTTTGTCGGTGGCTTCAAAGTGTATTTTATTATCGAACAGCAAAAGACTATTGGGCGCACTTCCCTCACCGCCAGCAAAAATATCTTTTACTATTTCGGTTCCTTTACTGCTGCCATCCGTTTTCCAAAGCTCTGTGCCTTGTTTGCCATTATCGGCTGTAAACAAAACCAATCCATTCAATTCAATAAAATTATCGGGGTTAGAATCGGGTTCTTTATTGTTGATATCGAACAGCATTGTAGTGCCTTCTTTGGTGCCGTTTGAAATACAAATTTCATTGCCAAAATTTTCACTTACCGTTGCTGCGAAATAGAGTTTGCTATTGCAAACTTTCAAATTGCTTGGATTGCCACTTTGCGCGCCATACCAAACATCTTTAAACATTTTTGTACCTGCATTAGTCCCATCAGACACCCACAGTTCTCTTCCATCATTGTAAGTAGAGGCTGCAAAATAAAGACTGCCATTGTAAACCGTTAAATATTCAGGGTTAGAGGATTCTTTGCCTTTATATATATCCTTTACTATCACAGTGCCGTTAGCAGTACCATTTGTTTTCCATAGTTCTTGACCTTCATTTTGACTATAAAAAGTAAAAAATATTTGCTGGTTAAAAAACACCATTTCTTTTTCGAAAGTTTGAGAGAGGAACAAACCCGATGCGCCCTTTTCTCTGCCCAAATATAATGTTTTAACAATCCTAGTGCCAAGAGCAGTGCCGTCTGTTATCCAAAATTGTTCGCTAGCTGTTTGCGGTGAATACAAGAAAAAATACATCTGATTGTTAATAGCATAAAACTCTTTTACCTCATCACCAGGCATTCGTTTAATCGTTTTTATTGAAACGCACTTTTTAGACTTTATATCATAATGCCAAACATCTATTTGATGGAGGGAATTGGTTAAAAAACAAAGTGCCCCATTAATATTAGAAAGCGCCATAGGATTGGCATCATTCCCTTTTGTGTTTATGTCTATTAAAAGTGTTAAACGATTTCCACTGGGTTGCAAACTCCAAATTTCTGAACCAATTGTGCCATCATCTACCACTGCATATACTTTATTGTTAAATTCAAAAAAATGTGATACACTGCGGATATTCCCATTGCCGTTGCAATTTAATTTCTGCTCTATTTTGCTACTAATAGCGTATAAAACAATGCTTTGAAATGAATCTTGGCTAGGCACATTAAATAGTAATGCTTTATTAAAAACATGAAACTGAAGTTCGAAACCCTGTATGTTTACAAGTTTTTTGGTATAGATTAATTCAAATACATTTTTGGAATTCCAGTGGCGAATTTTTATTTCATTGGTGGTGTAATAATAAGTCGCTAAATAAACACCATTGGCTGAACTCGATAATTTATATTGATTTTTGGGGTGATTGTCTGCAACATTCTGCTCTATTAATTGTGGGTTCTGTAATGATGCATCGGTTTTATATAATTGAATATTCTTTTCTTTTTTCAAAATAAAATATAAATTATTGTTGTCCATCGTTTCATCCAAAGCCTCCATAGGTTTATTAAAAAAATCAGGAAACTTTATCAATTCATTATTTTTGAGTTCTTTGTTTGCGGGCAAGCTTAGTTTCAACACTTTTAAACCTAAAGAGATATTTTCTAGAGCCATGTTTTGAACGTTCAAAACCTGTATTTCATTGTTTTGAAGCAGCCAAAAATGCACTTGTCCATTCTTTTGCCCTGCTAATATTAAAACACTTTCTGTTTTTATGACACCCATTATTACAACATCTGCACCGAAATCAAATTTCACCTGCGTTTGTTCCTCTTCCCCATTACTGCTCCAAAGCTTACAATTCGCATTTTTGTTTTGGGTAATAAAATACAGCATTTGGTTAAATGCGATTAAATTCTGTGGTTGAGAACTGTATTTGCCAGAATTAATATCTTTAACCATTTTAGTTTCTTGTTCTTTGACATTGGTTTTCCATAGTTCGTAACCATGTTTTTCATCATTGGCAACAAAAAACACAGTTTCGCCTAGTTCGCAAAAAGAATGTGGCTTTGATCTAAAACCTTCGTATCCTATGTTTTTTAAGATTTTAGTGTTTGCGCTCGTTCCATCACTTATCCATGGCTCATCCCCAAGTTTTCCGTTATCTGCCGAAAAGTAAAAATTATTT
>JBDNIM010000474.1:0-1702 GCA_041688295.1 Bacteroidia bacterium | reverse complement strand
TATTTCAAAATCACTTTGCGAAATTAATCCTGAGCATAGATTAATCTTGAAACCATTTGGTCTTTTAACAAGAGACAACAGAATGGTAGAAAGAAAAAAACCAGGTCAAAAGAAAGCAAGAAAGAAATTTCAATTCAGCAAAAGATAATATTATATTTAAATGTCGTCAGTATCAAAAGAACAATTATTGGAAGCAGGCTGTCATTATGGACACCTTACCCGCAAATGGAATCCAAAGATGGCTCCATACATTTTCATGGAACAAGATGGTATTCATATCATTGACTTGAATAAAACCGCACAAAAACTAGCTGAGGCAGAATCTGCTGTAAGAAACATGGTTAAGTCTGGTAAAAAAATCCTATTTGTAGCAACCAAAAAACAAGCGAAAGACCTTGTTCAAGAAGCTGCAAAACAAGCTGGCATGCCATTTGTAACCGAAAGATGGTTAGGTGGAATGTTAACTAACTTTGCAACTGTAAGAAAATCTATAAAAAAAATGCAAACCATTGATAAAATGGCTGTTGATGGAACTTATGCTAATATCAATAAAAAAGAAAGATTGATGTTGGAAAGAGAAAAAGCAAAATTAATTAATGTTTTGGGTGGTGTTACAGAAATGACTAAAACACCTTCGGCATTATTTATTGTTGATGTAAAAAAAGAACATTTAGCAGTTGCTGAAGCTATTAAATTGAACATCCCTGTAATTGGAATGGTTGATACAAATAGCAATCCAAACAACATAGATTTCCCAATTCCAGCAAATGACGACTCTTCAAAATCAATTACTTTGATAATGGGTGTTATTCTAAAAGCAATTGAAGAAGGACAAACGGATAGAAAAAAAGAGAAAGATTCTGCTGAAATTGAAAAATCAAAAGCTGAAAAAGAATCAGCCCAAGCTTAATTTTATCTTTAACTAAAAACCCCAATTATTATACTCAAAAATTTATGTCAACGATAAGTGCAGCAGATGTAAACAAATTGCGCCAAATGACCGGTGCAGGAATGATGGATTGCAAAAAAGCCCTAGCAGAAAGCAACGGTGATTTTGATGCAGCCACGGATTTCTTAAGAAAAAAAGGTCAAAAAATATCTTTAAACAGAGCTGACAGAGCCGCTAAAGAAGGTGCAGTTATTGCTATTTCTAGCGTTGACAGAAAAACTGGCGTAGTTCTTGAACTTAATTGTGAAACTGATTTTGTTGCTAAAAATGAAGATTTCGTTAACTTTGCTAATCTAATTGCAAACCATGCTTTAGAAATAAAAGCAGCTGACATTTCGTCTTTAGTGTCTTCTAATTTAAACGGCACTTCTCTCGAACAACAATTGTTGGACATGATGGGAAAAACTGGTGAGAAAATGGAAGTTTCTAAATATGAACTTGTTTCGGGTGAAAATGTTGTTCCTTATATCCATGCTGGAAACAGAATGGGTGTTTTGGTATCATTAAGCAACGCACCTTCAGATGCAAACACAACAGCTGGCAAAGACACTGCAATGCAAATTGCGGCTATGAATCCAATTGCCTTAAACGAAGCATCTGTTCCACAAGATATTATTGCAAGAGAAATTGAAGTAGGTAAAGAACAAGCAATTGCTGAAGGAAAACCTGCTGATATGGCTGAAAAAATTGCACAAGGAAGACTTAATAAATTCTTTAAGGAATATACTTTGGTAAACCAAGAGTTTGTTAAAG
>JBDNIM010000473.1:0-2962 GCA_041688295.1 Bacteroidia bacterium | reverse complement strand
TGAGGATTGATGGCAATATTGAAGGCAATGTTCATACAAAATCCAAGATTGCTACGGGTCAAACAAGTTGCATAACCGGCAATGTAAAAGCTAGAAGTGCTGATATTTCAGGTAAAATTATCGGTGATATTGAAATTAGCGAAACATTGTTTTTAAGAGCAAGCTCTAAAATAATTGGAAATATTAAAACGGGTAAAATTATCATTGAAAGTGGCGCAGAGTTTAATGGAAAATGCAGTATGAATCACCATGAAAAACAAAATTCTATTGAAACCAAAAAAGAATCTTAATGAATATGTAAAATATTCAACTATTGGTATACAAATGGTCGCTTTCGTTGTAATATCAGTTTTTTTAGGAAGGTGGATAGATGGTTTGATCAATGTAAAGTTTCCAGTTTTTACATTGATTTTCGTGCTTTTTGGGTTGGTAGTAGCTATGTATTATATGTATAAAAAATTATTGTGAAAAAATGGAAGTTAAAGATAAGTTAATATATGTTTTAATTTGGCAGTTGGGAATAGTCACAACCATAGCAGTTTGTTTAATTGACGAAATGGTTTTTGATATGGCCTTTATTATCGGAATCACTACAACCATTTTTTTAACCTTTCTATTTGGCACACCTTTAATTAATGGTGCTGTTCGAAAAAGTCAGGCAAAATTTAGTGCTATCTTTTTTGGTGTAACAGGATTTAGAATGGCATTAATTATTTTTATGCTACTTATCTATTTGATTAGTAGTGCGTTAGTATTCAAAACGGGAATCATTTTAATTTTAATGTTGTTTTTTATCAATATGGGTTTTGAAATTAAAATTATATACTCTAAATTGCGACCCGATTTCAAAAGCAATAAAAACAATGAAGATGCAGGAAAATAGAGGGTTTTCAATTTTTAAAATTTCAAGTAACTTAGTGTTTATATGCTTTTTTGCCCTTGCTTTTTCATTAAAAGCCAATTCAAATAGCGAAATATCATCGCATGACTCTGAAAATGCAGTGCATTCTAAGCATATTGAAAAGAAAGAAGGTTTTAAGCCAGGTGATATGATTTTAGACCATGTTAAGGATGCGCACGATTGGCATCTTTGGGATTATAATGGACATCCAGTAGGCATCCCTTTGCCAATTCTTATTTATGATAACGGTTTTCATTCATTTTCTTCATCCAAATTTGAACACGGACATGCGGTTGTTGAAAGCAAAGGAAATTTCTACAAATTACATTCAGGAAAAATATACAAAACGGATAGTGAAGGTGGAATTCAAATTGGTAAAAAAAAGGCTGTATTAAATGAAAAGCCAATTGATTTGTCTATCACAAAAAATGTTTTAAGTTTGTTTATTGCATCTATTGTTATTTTAATAATATTTTTAACTGTTGCAAAAGGATACAAAAACAGAGGAAAATCAGCGCCAAAAGGATTGCAATCATTAATTGAGCCAATTATAATTTTTATTAGAGATGAAGTGGTTAAACCATCAATTGGAAAACACTATGAAAGATTTTTGCCATTATTATTGTCTATATTTTTCTTTATTTTTATTAATAACTTAATGGGATTAATTCCGATTTTCCCATTTGGAGCCAATTTAACTGGAAATATTGCTGTTACAATGGTTTTATCATTGGTTGTTTTCGTAGTTGTTACTTTCTCTGGAAACAAACATTATTGGAAACACATTTTCATGCCTGATGTTCCGCCAGCTTTATGGATTCTATTAATACCTATCGAACTTTTAGGGGTGGTGCTAAAACCATTTGTATTAATGTTGCGTTTGTTTGCAAATATTACAGCAGGCCATATTATCATTTTAGGATTCTTTAGCTTGATTTTCATCTTTGGCGAAAAAAGTGTAGTAGCTGGATTTGGAACATCCATTTTATCTGTTGCATTCACTTTGTTTATGAGCGTTTTGGAACTTTTAGTAGCATTTTTACAAGCTTATGTTTTTACATTGCTTGCATCATTATATATTGGTTCGGCAACAGAGGAGCATCATCATGCAGAAGAGCATCATTAAAAATCTAATAATAACAACAACAAAATAAAACCCAAATAAATATGTCAATTTTAGAAATTCTATTACAAACAGTATCAGCAGACCCATCAAAATTAGGTGCTGCAATCGGAGCAGGATTATCAGCTATTGCTGCTGGTATCGGTATCGGAAACATTGGTAAAGCAGCGCTTGAGAGCATTGCTCGTCAACCTGAATCAACTGGCGACATCAGAGCAAATATGATTATTGCTGCTGCGCTTGTTGAGGGAGCTGTTTTCTTTGCTATCGTACTTTGCCTTTTGATATTGTTCGTTTAATAATATCAAACAAAAAACCTTTTAGGGGTTAGGTTCAAATAACCCCTAATTTTTTTAAAACAATAATAAAAATGGATTTAGTATTACCTGGAATAGGATTGACCTTTTGGATGGTGGTAGTTTTCGGACTGTTACTTTTTTTACTTAAAAAATTCGCTTGGAAGCCAATTCTAAGTGCTTTGAAGGATAGAGAAGATTCTATTGAAGAAGCCTTGAAATCTGCTGAAGAAGCAAAAACACAGTTAACAAAGTTGAAAAGTGACAACGAGGCATTGTATAAACAAGCCCGTGAAGACCGCGATGTTATGATGAATGAAGCCAAATTAATGAAGGACAATATTATTAATGAAGCCAAAAAATCTGCTGAGGCAGAAGGCAAAAAAATGATTGTTAAAGCGACTGAAGAAATAGAAAAACAAAAAGCAAATGCTATTGCCGAACTAAAGGGTCAAGTAGCTGAGATGTCTGTTTCTATTGCTGAAAAATTAATCGGCAATCAACTTTCTGATAACCAACAGCAAAAGGAGATTATCAACAATCAAATAAATATTTTAAAAAACCAACAAGTTAACGCTTAATTATAAATGTCTGATATAAAAATTGCAAATAGATATGCTTCAGCCCTTTATCAACAGGCGG
>JBDNIM010000472.1:0-1194 GCA_041688295.1 Bacteroidia bacterium | reverse complement strand
TACCATTCCGCTTGGCTCAAATCTGCTGAAAGTAAACTTGTCGTAATATTCCTCTAAAGGCACCCCATATTGCAAACCGATAGAAACCGCAATAGCAAAACAGTTCATCAACGAACGGAAACTTGCACCTTCTTTGTGCATGTCCACAAAAATTTCTCCCAATGTGCCATCTTCGTATTCGCCTGTTCTAACAAAAACTGTGTTGCCATCAATCTTAGATTTTTGAGTAAATCCTTTTCGTTTGTTTGGCAATACTTTTCTGGTTGCAATGTTAGATAATTGTTGTTTGAACGAAGGATTGTTGCTGCTGTTAATAATTAAACGGGCCGCTTCCAAAACAATCTCTGGCGTAAGGTCTTCTATTCTTGCAAAAGCATTTACCCCAACTGCTTTTTCTACAATGTCGGTGGTGTCGCTAACGGTTTCTTCTACTTCGTCCACTTTTTTGTCCGATTTGTTAGACAAAGGTTGAGACAATTTGCTGCCGTCTCTGTATATAGCATTTGCTTTTGTTCCCAACTTCCAGCTCATTTCGTAGCAAGATTTAATATCTTCTACTGATGCTTCGTTTGGCAAGTTTATGGTTTTAGAAATAGCACCTGAAATAAAGGGTTGTGCGGCTGCCATCATACGAATATGAGAGTGTGCGTGCAAGAATCTGGTACCGTTTTTGCCACATTTGTTTGCAGTGTCAAACACAGGATAGTGCTCTTCTTTTAAGAAAGGCGCACCTTCAACGCTCATTGTTCCTGTAACAAATTCGTTGGCTTTTTCTATTTGAGAATTTTTAAATCCTAAAGCATTCAATAAGTTGAAATTAACATCATTGATTTGGTCTAATTTAAAACCAAGTCCCATTAATTTAGTTTCGCCAAGCGTGGCCACATTAAATACAAATTCAATGTCAAATGCTCTTTCCAATTGAGATTCAATTAAAACTAAATCTTCTTTTGTAAATCCTTTTGCAATCAAAGTTTCATGGTTAATGAAAGGTGCACCTTTAAGGGTGGCATGCCCTTTTGCATAATTAATAATAGCCTCAGACTCTTCTTTAGAATAGCCCAAAGTTTTTAAAGCCGAAGGCACCGCTTGGTTAATGATTTTGAAATAACCACCACCGCTTAGTTTTTTAAATTTAACCAAAGCAAAATCAGGCTCAATGCCTGTTGTGTCGCAATCCATTACCAAACCGAT
>JBDNIM010000471.1:0-3476 GCA_041688295.1 Bacteroidia bacterium | reverse complement strand
TTTTTAAAACGGACTGCAAATGTAATTAGTTTTTATTGTTTTTCCAAAAAATAATTTAAAGTAAAAATCAATCATCATATTTTCAACCAAAGAGGTCGTTTTTCTAACAGATTTTAAAATTGTTGTCCAATAAAAAAGTGTGGCAACCATTTATTTTCTTGTGAAAAGCTTCCCATAGTCTGTCTATCAAATCCATAACCGTAATCAAACCCTAAGAGGCCAAACATTGGCAAAAACAAGCGAACACCAACGCCTGCACTTCTTTTCATATTGAATGGATTGTAATCTTTTGAATTGGCAAAAGCATTTCCCGCTTCTAAAAATGCCAATGCGTAAATAGATGCAGCAGGGGTATTGGTAAATGAATATCGTAATTCATAAGTGAATTTATTGTAAATAACCGCACCAGAGCCAACCCCATTCGTTGCATTTTCAGAGATACTTCTGTCCGAATATCCCCTTTGAGAAACAATCTCTGTACCAATCCTACCAAAGCTATTTAAACCACTGCCACCAACCACAAATCGTTCAAATGGCGAATAACCAATTTGAGAATTATAAAGCCCCAAATAGCCAAATCTAAATTTTGTTACAGACACCAACTTACCGACTATTTTCGTGTAATTTTCTGCATCAAATTTCCATTTATGGTATTCTATCCATCTTGTTTTTTCTGCTGGCGAAAGTATTGAAAGGTCTTTGTTACCTAATGAAATAATGGGAGGTGTTACCGCAATAGAGAAAGTATAGGTTGAACCTGATGTTGGAAAAATAGGTTCAAAAACGGTGCTTCTTGAGAGCAATGTTTTAAACTCCAAATTATTACTTTTTCCTGAAGCATTTTCTAATCCAAAATTTAAACCCGCATTTTTGTAGTCATATTGTTGTAAACTCAAAGAATAAAAAACCGAGAAATTATCATCTGGCCATTTTAATCTTTTGCCCAAAGAAACAGATACGCCCGTTATATCCATGTAAGCGCCCAATGGCGAACTTTTAGGATTTAAACTTATTCTTTGATTAGTTCTATATAAACTTGTTGAAAATGAGTTGAGCTTTTTTCCACCAAACCAGGGCTCGGTTAACGAAAAACTATAGGATTGAAAGAATGCTCCATTTGATTGTGCTCTTAAGCTTAGTTTTTGTCCATCGACCGCAGGTAAAGGGCTCCACAATGACGGGGTAAACAATTTTTTTGTGGAAAAGTTATTTAAGGTAAGTCCTAGTGTACCAACCAATCCACCAAAACCGGTGTTTGCAACGCCTGGCTGTTGAAAATTTCTATTATTGGGATTGCCACCCCAACCGCCAGACAATTCAATTTGGTCATTGGGTTTTTCTGCCACGGTATAAACAATATCAACTGTTCCGTTTTGTGCATTTGGAACCGGTGTAACATCAAAAGCTTGCGGGTCGAAAAAACCGAGGCTTGTAAGTTCTCTGATTGAGCGGGTTATATCGCTTCTAGAGAATTTTTGTCCTGGTCGGGTTCTTATTTCTCTCAAAACAACATGGTCGCTTGTTTTTGTATTCCCTTTTATGATTATATTATTATAGGTAGCTTGGCTTCGTTCGACTATGCGTATTTCAATATCTATACTATCATTTTCAACCCTTGTTTCTATTGGTTCTACCCCAAAAAACAAATATCCATCGTCCATATACAAACTTGATATATCTGTTCCATTTTGGCTATATTTCAATCTTTCATCAAGCAAAGAGTTGTCATAAATATCGCCTCTATTAATTCCCAAAATTTTGGCTAAATCAGAGCTTGCATATTTGTTGTTTCCTGTGAAAGTGATATCCCTAAAATGATATTTTGCGCCTTCTAAAACACCAATTTTGATGGCAACTCTGTTAGGACTAATTAAAACAACTGAATCAAACAGTATCCGTGCGTCTCTGTGTCCTTCACTATTGTATTTTTTAATTATATATTCTTTATCCTCTTGAAACTGACTCTCAATATATTTTGAAGATTTCCAAAGCTTCCACTTATTTTTCTTTCTCAAAGTTTTTGCCATTGTACTTCGCAAAACAGCATCACTTATTTTGTCATTGCCAACAATTTCAATATCATAAATCCTTACTTTACTGCCTTTATTTACAAAAACCCTTAAAACAACTTTATTGGGAACAGTGTCTGCTTCTTGTTTGAGATCAATTTTAATGTTATAAAATCCTTTTTTGAAATAATAGTCCTTAATTTCTCTTGTCAATTTATTAAGCATGTCGTTGTTCACAGACATACCTGCCTTGATGCTTAACTCTGGCCTCAAATTTTTAGCTTCTGCTGTTCCAATACCTCTAAAAGTAAACTTTGCTAACATTGGGTTTTCTTTAACTTCTATAACCAAGTATATTTTATTTTCTTCAATTTTACTTGCTAAAATTGCAATATTTGCGAATAAATTTTGTTTCCATAAATTTTCAATTGCCAAAGAAAGTTCATTTCCTGGCACTTTGATTTTTTGATTGAAAGATAAGCCCGAATTAAATATAATAATGTTTTTGTTAATAAATCTATTACCCGAAACATCAATATCAGCAATGGTGTATTCCGTTTGTTTGTTATAATTCAATTCCATGTAGGCTCTTTTTGTCGTATCTTGTGCTTGCATATTGCACACACCAAAAAACAGAGCCAAAGCCAGCGTCTTATAAAATATGTTATTTACTAAATTGTTCACTTGTTTTTCCAAATCTTCTTTCTCTTTTTTGATAATCTAAAATAGCTTTATAAAAGGCTTGCTGATCGAAATCAGGCCAATAAATGTCTGTAAAATAAAATTCACCGTAAGCCAATTCCCAAAGCATAAAATTGCTAATACGAAGCTCGCCACTCGTCCTTATGAGAAGCTCAGGTTCGGGCAATTCAGATGTATTAAGAGAATTTGTTATTAATTGCTCATTAATAGCATCTATTTCAATTTCATTGTTTTTTACTTTTTCAGCTATTTTTTTGGTTGCTTCTATCAAATCCCACCTAGCACTGTAATTTAGAGCCAAAACCAAATCCATTTTGTCATTGTTTTTGGTTAGCTCCATAGCTTCCTTCAATTCTTTTTGGGCTTCTTTTGGCAAAGCCTCAATATTCCCAATAGTTCTTAATCGAATATTGTTTTTTAAGAGCGTTTTAACCTCTTTTCTGATAGTTCTAACAAGCAAGGTCATTATTGCTTTAACCTCCAACGCAGGACGGTTCCAATTTTCGGTACTAAAAGTATATAGCGTTAAATATTTAATTCCTAATTTTGCGGCTGTTTCAGTAACAGTTCTAACAGATTTAACACCATATTCATGACCTACAACCCTTGGCAAAGATTTCTTTTTTGCCCATCTTCCATTCCCATCCATTATGATGGCAATATGATTTGGCAATCTTTCTAAATCTATTTGTGTAAGAATATTATCAGTCATTTTAAAATTAGAAACAAAGTTTGCAAAAGTAGTGTTTTTTTGTTAAAAAATTT
>JBDNIM010000470.1:0-1025 GCA_041688295.1 Bacteroidia bacterium | reverse complement strand
ATCAATATTTAAACTATAAAAACCTGCAAGCCGGTTTTAGGCTCATGTTGTATGGCTTTTTTGTTAAAATGGTAATTGCAGACAATCTTTCATACACCGTAACCTCCATTTTTGACGAACCCACAAAGTGGAAGTTTTATTGGAACATTGTCGGTGTGTTTTCTTTCTCTTTTCAAATCTATGCAGATTTTTTTGGCTATTCGCTCATTGCACAAGGAGCCGCAAAGTTGTTTGGCGTTAATTTAATGGACAATTTCAACCTGCCTTATTTAGCACATTCAATTACAGATTTTTGGAAGAAATGGCACATTTCATTGAGCCAATGGTTCAGAGATTATTTATACATTCCCTTGGGCGGCAACAAAGTGAGCAAGCAACGGTGGGTGTTCAATATTTCTATTGTTTTTGTTTTGAGCGGGTTGTGGCATGGCGCAAATTACACCTATTTGTTTTGGGGTGCATTGCATGCTTTGTTTTATTTAATAGAGCGGTTTTTTCCATTCAAAATTAAATCAAAATCTGTTGCCCAAATCATAACATTTCTCTCTGTTTCTTTGGCTTGGATATTTTTTAGGGCCAACGATTTCAAATCTGCGTTGGCTGTTTTTAAAGGCATTTTTAACATTCAGGCTGGCGGCAGGCAATTGGACACACAACCATTTGTTTTTTTATTATTGCTCATGTTTGGTTTGTTTGAAATTTACAGAAAAAACAAACGATTCGATCATTTTTGCAACCAATTAAACGCTGCCAAGCGATGGGCAATATATTGTTTTATGTTGTTTTGTATTTTGACTTTAAGTGGCACAGAATACAAAGCTTTTATCTATTTTAAATTTTGAAAATCAGGATCAAACATATCTTTTTTAAAAGTTTAGCCATTGTTTTAACAATTGCGATAAGTCATTTTGTTTATAAAACTATTTATTGGGAACCTGAGTTGAAAGACCAAGGCAATATGTTGTTTAAGTTGCGTGAGTTTCAATGGCACAATGATATTATATACATTGGCGAATCGTCTAACT
>JBDNIM010000469.1:0-4827 GCA_041688295.1 Bacteroidia bacterium | reverse complement strand
CTATCTGTTGTGGGCGTTAGAAATTTGAGAGGATCTGACTTTAGTACGAGAGGACCGAGTTGGACAAACCTCTGGTGAATCTGTTGTTGCGCCAGCAGCATTGCAGAGTAGCTATGTTTGGATAAGATAAGCGCTGAAAGCATCTAAGCGCGAAACTTGCCTCAAGATGAGATTTCTTTATAAGGGTCGTAGAAGATTACTACGTTGATAGGCTATAGATGTAAGCATAGTAATATGTGTGTCAAGTAGTACTAATTACCCGTAAACTTACCAATTTATTTTTCTCTTATTTTCAATTTTTGTCATTATTCTATAGACCTTTATGGCAACTATAGCATGGGTGTTCACCTCTTCCCATCCCGAACAGAGAAGTTAAGCCCCATTGCGCAGATGATACTTGTGTTAAAACTGGGAAAGTATGTCGTTGCCAAATTTATTTAAAACCTCACTTTTAGTGAGGTTTTTTTTTGTCTTTATTTTGTCATAATATTGCACAATGAATTTTGAACATATAATATCCGCCAACAAATCCAGAAATTACTTTTCTGCTTTTAATGAAAATCCTAAATCTTATGATGAGATTTTATTAAAACAAGGTCTTCAGGCATTTCAAACCAAACTTAATACTAATTACTTGTTGCCTGGTAATAAAAATAGAGAAATCAACTTCTATGGTGAGGAGGTTTCTCCATATTTATTGACTGGACTGGGCATACATTATTCTAAGTCTAAAGTTTCTGAATTAATAAGTAATGCTGTTACCGTATCAAATGAATGGTCAATTCTTGATTATTCTAAAAGATTAGAAATTTTATTATCCTCTCTAGAAAAAGTTAAAACTAGATTTTTTGAATTAGCTTTTGCTACTATGCATACCACTGGACAAAGTTTTTTAATGAGTTTCCAAGCTTCTGGTCCTCATGCATGCGACAGAGCATTAGAAGTATTGGCAACTGCTTCTGAACAGTTAGGTTATTATCCTAAAGAGGTAAATTGGATTAAAAATATGGGTAAGTTTGATTTGGTTTTAAAAAAGAATTATAAGCCAATACCAAAAGGAATTGCTTTAGTTATAGGTTGCTCTACTTTTCCTACTTGGAATTCTATACCCGGGTTGTATGCAAGTCTCATTACTGGAAATCCTGTGATTTTAAAACCACATCCCAAAGCTGTTTATCCTATTGCTATTTTCATAGAGGAGTTAAAAAACGCTTTAATTGAAGCCAATATTAATCCTAATGTCGTGCAGTTGGCCATAGATGGTACAAATGATCCGATTACTAAAGAATTGGTTGAACATGAAAGTATTCAGTTAATTGATTATACAGGTGGTAATTTGTTTGGCGACTATATTGAAAGTGTTGGTAAAACATGCTTTACTGAAAAAGCAGGCATTAATTCTATCCTTATAGATTCATGCAATGATTTTGATAAAGTTGCTCAGAATATAGCATTTTCGGTGTCTTTATATTCTGGACAAATGTGCACAGCTCCGCAAAATATTTATATTCCCGAGAATGGTATTTTAACAGATAGTGGTATTTTAAGCTATGATGATTGTTTTGATAAGTTAAAAACTGCTTTTAAAAACTTATTTGATAATCCAAAGGCTGCTGCTCCAACACTAGGTGCTATTCAAAATGAACAAACTAAAAAGCGAATATTAGATTTTAGAGGAAAGTTTTCCTTTACGGAGTTTAATAGTCATGTTGTTAATGAAGAATTTCCAAGTGCTAGAATCATGACTCCCACTTTAATTGAATTTAATGCTAAAGATTCTTCTGAGTTTTTGAAAGAAGTTTTTGGCCCAATTGCTTTTATTATCAAAACTACTAGTTTTGAGGAAAGTTTGTCGATAATAAAAACTTCTGCTAAAACTCACGGTGCAATCACTTGTTCTACTTACACTCTTGATCAAACTAAAATGAGTAATATTGAAAGTGAAATGAATAGTGTATTTACACCGGTTTCATTCAATTTTATAGGAGCTGCTTTTGTTAATCAACATGCAGCGTTTAGCGATTTGCATGTTTCTGGTGGAAATCCATCGGGAAATGCTTCTTTTACAAATGCCGAGTTTATAAATAAGCGTTATATTTGGATAGGTAATAGATATATGTAGAAACATAGTTTTCTGTATATTTGCACTATGAAATTTATTTATATATTATTTACAGCTTTAATGTTTTCAGCTTGTTCTAATCAAGCCGCATCTGAGGCATCAGAAACTCAAGAAACTTTAGTGGATTCAATTGGAACAAAATTTATTGTTGACCAAACAACTTCAACCTTAGTATGGTCGGGTTCGTCTGTATCTGGGGGTCACAATGGTTCTATTAATATTCAATCAGGAGAAATTACCTTAAAAAATGATGTTATTACATCGGCTAACTTTACATTAGACATGACAAGTATTAAAAATATTGACATTACTGATGAAACAAAAAAAGGGTATTTGGTTGGACATTTGAACGATACGGATTTTTTTAGTACAAAAGTTTTTCCTACAGGTTTATTTGAATTAACTGGTGTTGTGGTTTTGACAAACGATTCAATGGGTAACTCTCATTTGGTTTCAGGCAATTTGGTTTTAAAAGGGATTAGCAAAAATATTTCTTTTCCTGCCAAAGTTGAAATAACTGAAAATGAAATTAAAGTAAATGGTAATGTTATTTTGGATAGAACAAATTGGGGAATTACATATAATTCGTTAACCGTGTTTCCAAATTTAAAAGCTAAGCTAAAAGACAAAGCCATTAATGACAATTTTATTGTAGGAATTAATGTTATTGCAAAAAAGTAATTGTCTTAAATTATATTAATTTTTAAAAAGCTCTTGAAAAAGAGCTTTTTTTTATATTAAATTAATTTTTTTGTATTAATATTGCAGGTAGATTATGAATAAGAAAGTTTTAACATCATTTTTAATTGCTGTAACCCTTATTGTAGGTTACTTAACCTTTGATTCTATCAATTCTGAAATTAGCTTTAGGAAAAAAGTTGCTGAAGTTGATCAATTGGTTATTGAGCGATTAGAAACTTTGCGCAAAATTCAATTAGCTTATAAAGAAGTTAATGGAGAATATGCAGATAATTTTGACAAATTATTTAATTTTATGAATAATGGCAAATATTTCAAATTAAAAACTGTAGGTGAAAATGATGGTGATGTAAATAATTCAAAAACTGATACAATATTTGTTAATCCCAAAGTAGGTGTTTTAGGACTGACGCAAGAAAGCAATATTAACTATTTGAAAATGATTCCTCCTACAGATACAGCAATTTTTAAAATAAATGCAGGAAAAATAACACAAAACAATGTATTAGTTCCTGTTTTTGAAATTTCAGACCCATACCCATTCAATAAAGGAGAAAAGCCAAAGAAGGTTGGCGATATGTATAATGCTGTTACAACAGGAAACTGGAAATAAAAAGCATATTCTGTTTGAATACAGTGCCAATGAGAATTTTGATTTTCCTTTTCAAACACTAGTTATTTGTGTTTATTTTGACTCGGTTTTATTAACTATTTTTGATAATAAAACTAAAAATATTATTAATCTTAAGGTTTGTGATATTTCAACATATAAAAAAGATATTTGGCTTACCTTAAATTTTAGCAAGGTCTTAATGGTTGATAATAATTTTAAAATTAATTATATTCCTTCTGATTTTATCTTTGAGGATTTCGATAGATTTGGTTTTAAATTAAATTATTCCGAAGATTCAGTAATATCTGGGAAACACTTGTTTGTTACTTGTGTAATTGAATATTTTAAAAATATAACATCAGGAGGTCAAAATTTAATAATTGATGTTAAAGAAGACTCATTTGCATTTATTTTAATTAAAGATTGTCGATTCGTTTGTTTTAATAGTTTTACTTGTCTTAGTAAAGAAGAGCTTTTGTTTTTTACTTCAAGTATTTGCAAAATTAATGAGGTTGATTTTGATAGCTTAAATATTTTATTAAATTACAATATGAAATCTCATAATACTTATATTGATTATCTTAATTTGTTTTTCAAAAATGTTGATTTTTTGAGGTCAGGGTGTAATATTGAGTTCGATTACGCTTATATTAATGAAAGGTTGTTTGCGGCTGAAGTTAGAATAGCATGCGAATAATCAAAGGAGAATTCAAGGGTTTTGTATTTAAACCTTACAAACATAGCAATACTAGGCCAACTACAGATTTGGCCAAAGAAGTTTTGTTTAACACAATAGAAAACTATGTTGAAATAAAAGATGCCACAATTTTGGATTGTTTTGCTGGGACTGGTAATATTGGATTGGAGTTTCTTTCTAGAGGGGCAAGCTATGTGACCTTAGTTGATAAAGAACAAAAAAACTGTTCTTATATTAAAGATTATGCCAAAGAACTTCGGTTAGCTAATTTTAATGTTTTAAATTTAGATGTTTTGTCTTTTTTTAAGAATAATAATTCTTGTTTTGATATAATATTTGCTGATCCACCTTACGATTTTCCTCATTTTATTGAGTTATTAAATGTAATATCAGACAGTAATAGATTCAACTTTCTTATCATTGAACATCCTAAAAGACTGGTTTTAGAACATAAAAGCAAGATTTTGAAAAAAGAAATTGGAGATACTTGCCTTTCTTTCTTCAAATTTCTTTAAATTTGTTGTTTAATTATGAAAACTGCAATTTTCCCGGGATCGTTTGATCCAATTACAAATGGTCATCTTGATGTAATCTTGAAAGGGTTGAAAATTTTTGATAAGATTTATATTTCTATAGGTGCAAATTCTAAAAAGCAAAGTTTATTTTCTTTAGATCAGCGAAAGAATTGGTTAGCTG
>JBDNIM010000468.1:0-4858 GCA_041688295.1 Bacteroidia bacterium | reverse complement strand
TATGGGCAGCCAATTGTATGTGGTTTGGGCAATGGATTTTTGTCCAATTTCAATGGTGTCAAGTTCGCATATGGTGGTGTCATTACCAGCATTTGCAATAGGCAAGGGAGAAATAAACACCATTTTTTCAGAAACATTGCTTAAGCAATTGCCTTTTTGTAACAGTTTGAAGGTCCAAAGACCAGCTTTGTTGGGTTTAAAATCTTTTAGTTCATTGCTATTCATTGAATCTATTGCAACATCTTCATTATAAACCACCCATTTAGAATTCGCATTGTGTGGGGTTTTTAAATTGAGAATATTCAAGGTATCGCCCAAGCAATAATTGTCTTTGTATGAATAGATACTGCTTTCATACTTGCAACAATTTTGGTCAACGGTAACAAAAATAGAATCTTTAAACACATTGTTTTGCACATCTGTAATGGTGGCAACAACAAAAGCAGAATTGGGCAATTTTATAATGGGCTGAAAAGTATTTGATTGAGTAATAAACAGAACTGGCGACCATTGAATCTTTATAGGAAATATGCCACAAATGGAAGAAAAACCAGGGTTAATAGTGTCGCCTTTGCAGTGGGTTTTTCTAGAAATATTAATCTTTCCAAACAGTTTATTGTTAATTTCTATCAATTTAATAATGGTGTCGCTGCATTGATTGGGCGTATCAGAAAAAGAAATTAGACTTACTTTAAATGTGCCAATATTTTTGTATTGGAATTTTGCAGTGGGGCGTCCCGCCAAAACAGTGCCATCATGGAAAACCCATTTATGGTTGATGATTTTTTTGCCGCTCAAATCAACAGAAAGCTGCTTGAATGAAACCGAATCTTGCAAACAAGTTTGGGTAAAGCTGAAGTTTGGTTGAACTTGACATTTTGGTGTTAAAGGAGGGCAAAGTTGAATAATACTTGAATTTAAACTTTTTTTAACATTTATTGAAGTAGAAGTATTCGCTAGGGAGTTTATAGGGAGTAATTTTGATGTAGCTATTGATATATTTTCATTATTGTAATAAAAATTTATGTCAAGAAATGGACAATTGCTATTTCCACATTCGTCTATTTTAAATAGAACCAAATTTTTGTTTGATAATCCTGTATTTGCAATAATCAATAATTCATTATTTTCTCTAGTCGTAATTAAATTTGTAAAAGAGTTCCTAAAATAAGCAGTCCCACTTTTTCCATAAATTTTAGACCAAAGAATATTGCCATTTTTATCTAACTTAACTATAAAGACTTTTGAAATTCCATTATCAAAACTTGTAGTTGAACCGTAAACATAAATATTGTCATTTAAAGTTGCCAATCCTCCTATTTCGTCAAAACTGGCAGCACCAATGGTTTTCGCCCAAATTAGATTTCCATTTGTATCTTGACAAGAAATACCAATGTCCTTATTTCCATATTTAGAAGGGCCACTATTTGATAGCCAATAACCTTGAATTAAATTATTATTTGAATTTGTTTGCAAATAAAGTGAGGCATCCCAATTTGAAAAGTCATTATATTTTTGCCAAATAACATCCCCTGCCAAATTTGTTTTTATCAAAAAAGAGCCATAACCACCATTTCCAATAGAACCACTTCCTGCAAAATAAAGTCTTCGATTTACTTCTTTGATACTCAAAAGATGTTGAGTTGACCCAATTAAATCAAATGATTTTCTCCAAATTGGATTACCCGTTTTTGACATAATTGATGCCCCAGCTGCTTGGTCGTTAGTAATTCCGCTCGTTCCAATAACTGCAATATTGCCATTACTAATTTGAGTTCCATATCTTTCATGGTCAGGAGCACTCCCATTTTGATTTAGTTTCGTGAATATAACAGAACCAGATGAATCTAATTTTATTATTAACCCAACAATAATTCCATTTATTTTAGATGAACCATAAACATACATATTAAACCCATCATCGTCAAAAACACCCAAAGGATAACCATTTTCATTGGCAGTTGTGCCATAAAACTTCGTCCAAATAATGCTGCCATCGGGTTTTAGTTTGCTGAGGAAAATATCATCGCCTCCAATGCCGCCTTTGTCCGTAATGCCAACCACAGCAATGTTGCCATCTTTAAGGGCATAAACAGTATGAGGCACTTCATTGCCCCCGAAATCATAGGTTTTAGAAAATAATTCAAAGTTGCCGCAGGATGAAAGCTGTTTCTTTTTGCTTGTGTCTATTGTAATTGTTGCCTTGCCAGAGAAAGTAGCCGCACAATTTTTATCACTAGCATTCAATATTTGATAGATGGCATTTTTGCTTGGATAAATGTCTGTGTAAAATGGATTGCTTGTGATGTTGGGATAAATAAAGGTTTGCACACCGTCCGTTAATTGAATATTCCAAGGCGCTTCGCCCTGAAAATCTATTTTTAAAAACACAGCATCTCCTACCCTCACTTTACTTGTCAAATTTTCTAAGCTAGCAACAGGTTCATATATTTCAAAAGCATTAAGCACAATGCTCGAATCTTTGTTTACGCCATCAGAAACAACTAGCTTAATATGGCATTTGCCTATATTATTAAACACAAGAATAGGGTTTTTAACATTGCTTGTTGCTGTGTTTGCCCCAGAGATTGTCCATTTATAAGATGTAATATTATTGCTGCTTAAATTTGTAAACTGAATAGATTGCCCTTTGCAAATCATGGTTTTGTTAATTTCAAAGTCGGCAAATAAGGTTTTTACACATTGCAATGTTTTTTGTGCATTTATCCTTCCAGCACCCAAAAGGTTTGGATAAGCAATGTTCAAAGAATTAATATTGTCTGCATTATTTTTCAAACATTTTTCAATATCAACGGGGGAAATCCTTTTGTTTTGTGAACGCATCAAAGCACACAAACCTGCCACTAAAGGGCAAGCCATTGAAGTGCCACTCATATAATCGTATTTATCCACACCGCCAGTAACCGTGCTCCAAATATCAACACCCGGAGCGGCAATGTCTATCCAAGAACCATAATTTGAAAACACGGCTTTCTTGTCGTTTTGGTCGGTAGCCGCCACAGAAATAACATTATTGTAAGCAGCAGGATACATTCTCGTGTTGACATTACTATTGCCAGCGGCAGCAATAACAACAATGCCTTTTGCATTGGCATAATCTATAACTGTTTGCCCAGTTGCAGAAAAACCAGAACCACCCCAACTTAAACTAATAACATCTGCACCCATGTCGGCCGCATAAACAATGCCTTCATATCCAGCAGTGATATACCCAGGCGCAGTTGTGTCTGCACAAGAAACAGGCAAAATAGAAACACCAAAACCAATGGAGGCAATGCCCTTTCCATTGTTTGTGGAGGCTGCCGCAATGCCCGCACAATGGGTGCCGTGTGTAAATTCGCTCCTATTCGTATGTGGAGGATTTGCACTTCCTTTTTTATATACCGCATTAGCGCCCCAAACATCGTCAATGTATCCATTCCCATCGTCATCAATGTTATTATTTGGAATTTCGTTGGGGTTTTTAAAGATTTTATTTTTTAAATCTTCATGCAAATAATCCACCGCATCGTCAACAATGGCAATTTTCACAGTTGGATTTCCATTCGCAATATTCCACGCTTGCTGCGCTTTTATTTTTGTTAAATGCCATTGGTTTGCATGCACATCATTAGGAACTGTAAAAGTTCTGTAAACAGGACTAAATTCAGCGTATTCAAACAACTGGTTTTTTAGTATTTTGTCAATAACTTTGGCATATTGGGCATTTCTCCTCAATCGGATTTTATAAATCCGGGAAAGTTTGAAGTCTTTATGGTTTAAAAAAAGCTGATTAACAGAAACAATGTTGCCTTGAAAGTCTTTTATATTAAAAGAAGAAATTTCATAGTTAGACTTTATGGAAACAAGCACTATGCTAGAGTCAAAGCTAGCATTTTTCGGCAAATTACTAAACGCAAAAAGATTGCTTAAGCTAAAAACAATGCATAATAGAATTAAATTTAACAGATTAGTCATTTAAAAAGACAAAAATAACTATTAAAAAAGAAATAAACAAAAAAAACAAAATGGTTTTGCTAAAATAAAATAAAAACACATCAAAGGCAACTTTTTGCAAGAAATTGGGTTCTTACTATAAAGTAATATTTGAAAATAAGGATTTTTATATTGGTTATTAATGTTGTTTTAAATTTAAAAACATACGCTCAAAGGCAAAATAGTATGGCAATGAGTTCATACAATACTTTGCATTCTGTTTATTTAAATCCATCTTTAGGCAGTTTGACTAAAAGAAAATTGCAAATACATCTAATTGGCATTCATGGTAATTTTAATCAAAACTTAGCTTATTTAAAAATTCCATTTTCCATTTATAATTTACCCAACAACATCCCCTCGGAGCATCAAACGCAAAGCGGCAATCTAAATTTCAATAAAAACTGGATAAAACCTTTAGAAAACAATAGAATAAGGAACATTAATTTTTCATCAGAAATAAATTTGCCCTCTTTTATTTTGAGGACCAAAACCAATTGGGCTTTTGGCATCATCAATTCTGCAAATGTGAGCTTTAGATGGGTTGGTTTGCACAAAAATATTCCAAAAGTTATTTACAACATAGAAAACGATAATAAACTTGGGCAAATTTTTCAAAAAATTGGTTCTCCTGCTTTTTTGCCCAAAATGACAATTTCAGCCATTTCTTATGCTAAAACAGGCATTCATTTATCGAAATCGTTTGATTTAAACCACCAAAATAAAATTGCTTTTGGCGTAAACTTGAGCAAAGTATTTGGTTTTCAAGGCTTTCAAATGTTCCAAGAAGCGGTGGCTGTATCATCGATAAGTGACAGTTCTGTTAGTTTATCAAATGGTTCCAACAAATTGGTTGTATTAG
>JBDNIM010000047.1:0-4266 GCA_041688295.1 Bacteroidia bacterium | reverse complement strand
TCATGCTCTAAATAATGCCAAAGTGTAATCACATCGTAAAAAATAGTGGGTTCAAAATCTTCTATACTTGTTTTTATCAATTCTATATTATTGAATAATATATTTTGCCAGCCATTGTCAGAAAAATCAATACCGGTACATTTTGCATCTAATTTTTGATGCACCAAGTTTAAAAAAGTGGGGTTTCCACAGCCAACATCTAAAATTTGAAATCCTTTTTTGTTTTTAACAGTGTTTGCCACAATTTTCACTCTTTTAGAATCCAATTGTCTTTGGCTTTTTTCTACAAATGCGCTGTACTTTCCCCAGGCTGCTGCTCCTTTGTAAGGTAGATAGCTGTCTGTATAATAATTTTCTAACAAAGATTCATTTACTCTGTTGGTTAAAAAAACGGCTTGGCAATTGGCACACAAATTAAAATCATATTGTTCATTATTCCGTTTGTGCATCAAGGCATTTGTGGAAATATAATGTTTGTGGTTAGCACTTTTGCAAACCGAACAATTAATAACTAAAGTCTGAATCAAAATTTAATGGTAATATTTAAAAACACAAAAATAGCGTATTTTTGAGTAATAGTAGATTTAATATTCCATTAAATATTAACATGTTTTTTCAATAAATTACTTTATTGAAAGTTAAAATAAATATTGCTGCATAAAAAAAGCCGTCTTTTTAGACAGCTTTTTTTATGATTTTATTTAATTAACCTTTAAGGGTTTTAGCTTCTTCCATCCAAATATGCCATTGGTCTAAACTTGTCATGCTATCAGTTTTTTCAAGTTCTTCGATTTTTTCGTCTGTTAGAGTAATTAAATCTTCGTAAGTGAATATTCCTAAAACATTAAGTCTTTTTTCAAAAGCAGGACCAACACCGTTGATCTTTTTCAAATCATCACCAGCTGTTTTATCAGCTTTTTTTGTTGGCTTTTCTTCTGATGCTTCATTTGCAACTTCAGAAACTTCTTCGGTTACTTTAACTTTTGCTTCTGGTTTTTTTGTTACTTTCTTGCTATCATTTTCGTTTGCAGTATCAAACATTGCTTTCAAATCGCTAAACGCATCCAATTCTCCAAGAGAAGTTTTTTCTACATTTTTGTTAATGTTTTTAACAGTTTTCATAGATTTGTCTTCAGCTTTAGGCTTTTCATCCGCTTTCCAAGTATTGGTATGCGATAAAATAATGCTTTTGTTTTCTTTGTTAAATTCAATAACTTCGAATGTTAAGATTTCAGCATCTTTAATTTTGCCGCCATTTTCTTTAACTAAGTGTCTTTTTGGTGCAAATCCTTCGATACCATATTGTAATTGAACATTAGCACCTTTGTCGTTAATACCAACAACAGTTCCTTCATGTTTGCTATTTACATAGAAAATAGTTTCAAAAGTATCCCATGGATTTTCTTCCAATTGTTTGTGTCCTAAAGATAATCTTTTGTTTTCGCTATCTACTTCTAAAACAACTGCTTCAATTTTCTCATCTTTTTTAATGAACTCTGAAGGATGTTTGATTTTTTTGGTCCAAGACAAATCAGATACATGTATTAATCCGTCAACACCTTCTTCTAATTCAACAAATAAACCATAGCTAGTTAAGTTTTTAACAACACCTGTGTGTTTGCTTCCAACTTTGTATTTTTCAACTATTGTCAACCAAGGGTCTTGAGACAATTGTTTAATACCTAATGATAATTTGTGTTCATCTTTTTCTAAAGCAGTAATAACGGCTTCTATTTCGTCTCCTGTTTTTAAGAAATCATGTGGTGATCTTAAATGACTGCTCCAGCTCATTTCTGATACATGGATAAGTCCTTCAACACCTGGTTGAATTTCAACGAAAGCACCATAATCTGTAACAGTTACAACCTTTCCTTTAACAACTCCACCAACCTTCAGCGTATCGCCTAATTTGTCCCAAGGGTGCTCTAACAATTGTTTCATTCCCAATGAAATTCTTTTTTTAGCTTCGTCAAATTCTAAAACTACAACTGTAATTTTATCCTCTAATGCAACCATTTCTTCAGGACTGCTGATTCTGCCATAAGACATATCAGTGATATGTAACAAGCCATCAATACCACCTAAATCTACAAACACACCAAATGGTGCTATGTTTTTAACTATACCTTCTAATACTTGTCCTTTTTCTAATTTGGATAAAATATCAGATTTTTGCGCTTCTATATCATCTTCAATTAAAGCTTTGTGAGAGATAACAACATTTTTGAAAACATCGTTAACTTTAACAATTTTGAACTCCATGTCTTTTCCAACATATTGGTCATAATCTTTAATTGGTTTAACATCAATTTGAGAACCAGGTAAGAAAGCATCAATACCCATCAAGTCAACAACTAGGCCACCTTTTGTTCTGGATTTAACCAAACCTTTAAGCACAGTGCCTTCGTTCATTGCGTTGGTAATAAAATCCCATGATTTTTCAACCAAAGCACGTTTTCTAGATAAAATTAATTGACCATCTTGGTCTTCAATGATTTCAAGATAAACTTCTACAGAGTCACCAATTTTAAGATCTGGCAAATCTCTAAATTCTGTTCTTTGGATAATTCCATCAGATTTGAATCCAATGTTAACTACTACCTCTTTGTCATTTAAAGAAACAACAGTACCTTGAACAAGTTCGTCTTGTGTTAAGGTTTTTACAGTGGAAGTGTAAAGTGCTTCCATTTCTTTTTTCTCTGTCGAATTGTAGTTAGAAAATCCTGCATTGTCCATGCTCCAATCAAAATCTTCACCTGCCGGAGCGTTGTTTTGTTTTGTGGCGGTGGTTTTTAGGGTTTCTGTGGCGGTCTCAACTTCTGCTGATACGGTGCCGTTTTGTAATTGTTCTTCAGTCAATTTATATTTCCTCCTTTGTGGGGTCGCAAAAATAAATAAAACTTTCATTAATTCCTAAAACTTTTTAACTCTAAATATTAATGTTAAAAATCAGTTAGGGTTTTTATAGAAAGTTGATAATTTTATATAGTTATGTGAATTCTTAATTGATGTTTACTAAATATTTTTAAGTTTTTGAGTTATCACAAAAAAGGGTTGTAGATAATTTGATGACGGATTAACCTTCTATCATACTCTACTTTTTTTAAATGGGGAGTTTAAATTTTTGATTTTGCACTTTTTATATTATACCAATTCTAATTTTAAAATAGTCCAAACTATTTTATCCCGAAATTTCGGGAGTAAATGCCGATACATGTATTGCTTGAAAATAGGACAGTCAAGCGTAAATATGATTGGATTATATTGAAAGCATAAACGGTATTAATAGTATTAAACAAAAAAAATGTGATTAATGTAACAATATTTTTTATTGATGTAAATTTTAAAGTATAGTCTTGACTTAGTTTTGTAGCGTAATAATTGATATAATGAAAGAAATAAGAAAATACGCATTTATAAACAAATATTTAACAAGACATTCTTATTAAAAATGAAAAATAAATTTAATTTCGTTGCTATCTCTGGAAGTTTAAGAAATGAATCTTACAACACAATGGTATTAAAAGTATTACAAAAAATTTCACCTGAACATGTTGTTATTGAACACATATCAATTGCGGAAATACCGATGTACAATTTCGATTTATATAATAATAAACCACCAGAAACTGTTTCAAAAATATCTTCTGCTATTATTGCTGCCAATGCCGTTATTATAGTAACCCCCGAATATAACTACTCCATACCAGGCGTGCTAAAAAACACCATTGATTTTCTTTCCAGACATCCAAATAAGCCTTTTAATAATAAAGCTGTTGGAATAATAAGCGCAAGTCCTAGTTTGTTAGGTGGCGTGAGGGCGCAATATCATCTAAGACAAATCTTGGTCGCTGTTAATGCTATGGCTATGAATGTTCCAGAAGTTGTTATTACGCAAGTGAATACAAAATTTGATGAGTTTGGAAATTTGACAGACGAAAAAACCAATGCCTTTTTAAGTAAGTTTATTGATGAATTGGCCGTTTTTGCTAATCAGTTAAAATAATAATATTTTTAATCTAAAATTATGATAAATAAAACTACACGAACTTCTAAAGCTCAAAAAACAATAAGAAAACTACTTGGCTTCTTTTTAATTTTTGCTGGAATTGGTCACCTCACTTTTATGCGAACTGCTTTTTTAGCTCAAGTGCCTAATTGGGTGCCAATGGATGCAGACTTGGTCGTTCTTTTATCGGGCGTGGTTGAATTAATTTTAGGCACCTTCCTTATTTTTTTAACAAAACGACAAACAATGGTAGGTTG
>JBDNIM010000467.1:0-2852 GCA_041688295.1 Bacteroidia bacterium | reverse complement strand
CACCACAAGTGCAAACCTCGTTACATTTATCGTTTGAGCAAGAAGTTTTTGCATCAATAGAATTTGCAGCAACTGTTTTACCAGCATCTTTTGTGCAGCAAGGCTCTAATTCACAAGTGTTATCACATCCGTTAGCTTTTAAAGCACACTCTTCGCAACTGCAATTTTCTGCACTACAATTTGTTGCTTTTGTTTCATCGTTCATGGCGACAGCCTCTGTTTTGCACCAAGCTTTTGTTCCTGAATTGCTTGTAAAAGCATAAATCCCACCTATAACTGCAATTGCAGCGACTACTATTCCTAAAATTATATTTTTGTTCATTTTGATTTTTTTTTAAATTTGATTGTTTTTTTATTTTTGTATTATAATTGCCTAAACAATTAAGTTGCACAAAAACGAAAGCAAGTTTTTAGTTTTCTTAAAATAAAAGACTAAATAAAAGTGCTACAATTTGCAAGTGCTTTAAACCTTTAAAAACAGGAAACACTTGCTATTTTTCAAATTTGAAGCACGCGCTTCTTTAACAAAATGGGGATTGAAGGGAAAACAATTTCAGATTGACTGAATTTTAAAACATCTAAGTTTTTATATTCTACAAAAGAAAAACTTTGATGATTAACAGAAAATGATTTAATAAAACTTTTGAAATCGAATTTAGAATTATTAAACACATTGGTATTAATAATCGTTTCTATAGAATAGTAATCACAGCATGAAAAAGAAGATGTTATACAAGATGCACAATTGTCCTCTTTAGAATCTATTGAATGGACAAAAGAAAAAGACAATCCAGAAATTTGATTGCAGCAGGTTGCCACATCAATGGAAAATTCTAATCCGGAGAATATAAAAACAATTGTTAATATAAGTGCTTTAATTTTCAATACGAATACAAAAATAGATTGTTTTTTTCAAACAACCAAATAAATTATTTTTTTGTTTGAAATTTTCAGTTAAAATAAATTAGTTTTAGGTGTTAACACAATGTTGTTTGTCCATCAAGTTCATCAATTATTGTAATGGGGACAACGCCCTCTACTTCTTTTAACATAACGGGTTCTTCAATCCAAGTGCCAATTTTTTCGCCCAACAATCTAACAGACTTAAATGTATCAAAAGTTATTTTATTGCCTGATGCTTTCCATCCTTTCACCTCTATAAAATCACCTAATTTAATATTTTCAACCTTTTTGTCGCCTTTGACAGTAATAGTTTTAAGTTCTATTTCAGGGTTTTCTTCTGTGCTTGCTAACAATAGTTTGCTGCTTGGGCGTTCATTTATAAAAATAAATTTTTTTCCCATTGTTAAAGTTTCAATCAAAAAGCGTTTTGCATAATAGTTTTTAGACGATACATCATAATGCACACAACTTATTGCTTGTTTTTCATGATATTTTTGTATCAAATAAATATCTTTGTCTTCATATCTATTGGTCAATTCATTATCTGTCAATTCATAATTTCCATCATTAAAAATGACAAGTATTTTATCATCGCTTGTAAAAGTACCCAATAATTGGCCTCTGCCATCTACATTTAATCTTCCAATATCTGAATCATACCAAATTTCTCTTCCTTTAAAAGTAGATTTTCCTTTCTCTTTCAATTCAATTTTTCTAATCGGGTGTTTTGTTAATGTATTTCCTTTAGAAGTTTTTCCTTTTATTTCAAGAACGGTGAAATCATATTCAAAATACTTGTTTTTGGCACTTGCCATATTGCTCAAATAAATTGCAATTTTCTCGGCCTCGCTGTTATTATTTGCAGAAAAATAAAGAATTTTGCTTGCGTTTGTTCCCATAGAAACATCATATTCCTTGTCGCGAATGACACCCAAAACATTGAATCTTTTTACATAACTGGCGCCAGATTTGCCATCATAATACGCCACATTATATACTTTTCGTTCATCATTTTTGCGATAGACATCAACATATAAAATATCTTTGCCTACAAATTGTTTCTCTTGAACTTTACTTACTAAATAACTGCCATTTTTCTTAAATACGATTACATCGTCAATATCTGAACAGTCGCATAAATACTCATCTTTTTTAAGTCCATAACCAACAAAACCCTCTGCATAATTTACATATAGCTTTTCGTTTGCAACTGCCACTGCATTGGTTTCAATTTTATCAAACAAACGAATTTCAGTTTTCCGTTCTTTACCTTTGCCGTATTTTTTGATTAGGTTTTTAAAATATTCTATTACAAATTCAACCAAATTATGCAAGTGATTATTGATTTCATCTATTTGTTCTTCTAAGCCTTTCATGTATTCATCGGCTTTAAACGAATCATATTTTGAAATTCTTTTAATTCTAATTTCGGGCAATTTAGCTATGTCATCCATTGTTACCTCTCGTTTCAAAAGTGTTTTGAATGGGGTAATTTTTTCATCAATCATTGTTAAAATCTCTTCCCAAGATTCACAATCTTCAATATGTCTATATATTTTATTTTCTATGAATATTTTTTCAAGCGAGCTAAAGTGCCATTTGTTTTCAAGATGTTTTAATTCGTTTTTAAGTTCTTGCTGAATTAATGAAAGTGTGTGGTCTGTAGAAATTTTTAGCATTTCATTGACACCTAAAAACAATGGCCTGTCTTCTGAAATAACACAAGCATTTGGCGAAATGCTAACCTCGCAATCTGTAAAAGCATACAAAGCATCAATCGTCATATCCGTGCTTACACCTGGCGTTAATTGCACTTCTATTTCAACATCTTTTGCCGTATTGTCAATAACCTTTTTAATCTTAATTTTACCATTTTCATTGGCTTTAAGAATACTATCAATAATAGATTCAGTGGTTGTTGAAAATGGAATTTCTTTTATCAAAACCCT
>JBDNIM010000046.1:0-7126 GCA_041688295.1 Bacteroidia bacterium | reverse complement strand
ATAAAAGAATGATTTTAACAAGCACTTCTTTTTTGAACCTCTTAGCGTTTATTGGTAAAATTATTTCTTTAGCTGAAACTCTACAAAACATAAACATCGGCAAAAAGCCCTCCTCAGACAATTAATGCAGGTTTGAAAACTGGGTGACTTTTAAATTAGCACCTTACCATTTTATTTTATTTTTTGCATAATTTTTTAGCTCAAAAATATATTCTCAATTAGCAATCAATTTGCCTGATTGTATCATTTCATTATCGATTATTACTTTGTAGAAATATATGCCAGAAATGAGGTTTTGAGTATTAAGGGAAGTTGTTTGTTCAGAAAGAGTTGTTTTCATTACCTCTTCACCCAAAATATTGAATAATTTAAATTCAAAGTTATTAGTTTTATCATAGGTGTCCTCTTTTAAAATGATAGTGGTTGTTGAACCTAACGGGTTTGGGTAAATGCGAAATTCGACTATATCTTTACGCTTGAGATTTAGGATATCTGAGTAAGTAGATTGACCGTCAAAATTAGTTTGAACAAGTCTATAATATGAACTTCCTTTAAAAGGATGTTGATCAATAAATAAATAATTGATTTTAGAATTACTGTTTCCAGCACCTTGTATTTGGCCCAAATCTTTAAAAGTAATGGCATCAGCGGAATGTTGAATTGTAAAATAATTGTTATTTATTTCATTTGCGGTTGACCAATTGAGCATGACATAATTATCTGTTGTTTTTGCGGTAAATGTCGTCAATTTAATAGATAGTGGATTAAAAGATGCATCACATCCAATTGCTTCATTGTCGCTGGTGGAAATACTACCCGCTATTGAGAGCGCTCTGCCAAATAGTTGTGCCTGATTTAATAAACTTAATGCTCCATTGGCAATTACTGTACCATTAAAAATTGAATTTGCGCCAAAATCGACAGCTCCGTTTACCTGCCAATATACATTACAGAATGAGGCTCCATTAATTAGTGTAATGGTTGAGGATGTATTTGTAGATAGGGCACCATCTATATTGATATTAAATATAGCACCTGAAGTGTTTTTTCCATCTAAAATTAAATTTCCATTTAATGTGGCAGCTGAATTAATACAATATACGACTCCTGGTAAAAGTACCCTGTTATTACCTAAAGTACTGCTAATTGTACTATCACAAGTTAAGGTGCTCAAATAGGTATAAGCAGAGGCCAAGTCTGTTGCGGCCATGCCTGACTTAGAATCCTGTATATGACTTGTTCCAGTCAAAGACAAACTTCCGGGTATGGTATATGCACCATTATTGGTGCCGACATCTCCGAAGATAATATTACTGCCAGTGAGAGTAAATGAACCAACTGTTGTAAATAAGGCGAAATCTTCTGCTGACCCTAAGGAAGGTGCTTGCGCATAACTAAATTTGGGAAGTATAGACAAAAGAATAGGAATTAGGACAAATAAATAATGATTTTTCATAACGGCAAATTTCTCAAAAATAAACATCAAACTTGTTACACAATATAATAGTATTTTACCATAATTCACGCTTATTGGTTTTTGGGTTTCAACAATTTAATAACTACGCCCTTTAGTTATTCTCTTTTTTACTATCGTTAGGGTTGCATTAACAAGTTGAATAAAATTATTTTAAAAGAATCAATCCATTTCTTTTTTTTAAATATAATTGTCATATTTTCATCATTTTTTACATTTTTAGGGAACTTTTTCATTTTTTTTGTGTCTAATATATAAAAGGCACAATATTTGAACTATATATTGTGTTATACAAAATAAATAAACAGGTTATGAGCAGTCAAAAAAAATATCAAAATGTGAAAAGCCGTCAAAAAGGAATTGAAAAGCCGGTAAGAAAAAGTGGTGATGGTGCTGAACAAAAACCGGCAGGGGTTTAGTTTTCAGTTCACTTTTATAATTTCAATTGTTGTGCTTTAAAGTTTACATATATCTGCATGATTAAAAACACATCATGCGTAATATGGGCTTTGTTTTTTACATGAATGAATACGCTTTTAGTTGAACTCAAATCGGATATATTTGATTGGAATATTTTCCTCTCTCCATTTGCGTTCGTAATAGGTGGTTATTTTTAAAGACTCTTGTAAATCTTCTTTATCATCTATATTAAATAAGATTTCTTTTATTTGAGCATTAATTGGCTCTAGGGTTTCTAAAGTAAATTTAAACAAAAGATCGCTGTCTGTTTTTAAATGAATGGCTTTATTTTTGCCCAAAAGTTCAAAGTAGCGTCCCATAAATTTCGGGTGAGTAAGTCTTTGCTTTGCTCTAGGTTTTTGCGGTTGTGGGTCAGGAAAAGTAATCCATATTTCATCTATTTCGCCAACCTCAAAATAATCTTGTAAAAAATCTATTTGAATCCTTATAAAAGCAACATTTGTTAAATTGTTTTCTTTAGCATCCAATGCGCCTTCCCACATTCGTGCGGCTTTTACATCAATTCCAATATAGTTTCTATTCGGATTTTGCTTTGCCAGCCCAACAGTATATTCGCCTCTGCCACAAGCTAATTCAACTGTTATTGGGTTATTGTTTTTAAAAACCTCGCTTTTCCATTTTCCTTTCAGTTGATTTCTTGCGTCAAATGTGTTTGAAAATGATTCATATTGAGCAAATTTTTTAAGTTTGTTCTTTGCCATCTTTTTTTTTAAGTATTTAACTAGTGTTTAAAATGTCTAACACCTGTAAGCACCATCGTTTGTCCAAACTCGTTGGCTTTGTCTGTGCTGTCTTGGTCTTTTATGCTGCCCCCTGGTTGTGCAATTGCAACAATACCAGCGTTGTGTGCAATTTCAACACAGTCGGGAAATGGGAAAAATGCTTCGGATGCCATCACAGAACCTTTTACATCAAACCCGAATACACCAGCTTTTTTAATAGCCGATTCTAATGCATCAACTCTTGATGTTTGTCCGCAACCCATGCCTATCAATTGTTGGTTTTTTACTATTGCAATACCGTTAGATTTCAAATGTTTAACGGCTTTTATGGCAAATTCTAAATCAGTGATTTGTGCTTCTGTTGGGCCAACCTTGCTTACTGTTTTAAACTGCTCTTTTCCTTCCGAAATTAGGTCTGCATCTTGCTCTAAAACGCCATTTAATAGGTTTTTAAAGACTGTTTTGTTTTTTTCAAATGACTTTATTTCTAAAATGATTCTATTTTTCTTTTGTTTCAATATTTCTAATGCTTTTGGTTCATAGTTTGGTGCAGAAATGACTTCAAAAAATAAACCGTTCATGGCTGTTGCAGTGGCTTCGTCTATGGTTCCGTTGCAAGCCAAAACACCCCCAAATGCAGAAGTTGTGTCGCCAGCGTAGGCCGCCAAATAGGCTTCGTGTAGTGTTGGTCTCGATGCCAAACCACAAGAATTTGTGTGCTTCATTATAACAAAAGTTGGGTCTTCAAATTCTGAGATTAAATTTAATGACGCTTCCACATCCACAAGGTTGTTGTAAGATAATTCTTTGCCATTCAAAATATTAAACACTTCGTTCAAATTACCATAGAATGTTCCTTTTTGATGTGGATTTTCGCCATATCGCAAAGTTTTGGCCTCTGTGAAACTATTTTTAAATGTAGGAATTTGTTCAGTTTTATTAAAATAATTGAATATTGCTGTGTCGTAATGAGAAGAGGTTAAGAATGCTAAAGCCGCAAATTTATGTCTGTCTTCGATGTCAGTAAATCCTTTTTTTGCTACTAATAAATCAATAAATGATTGGTACTGGTTTCTGTCAGAAATAATAACGGTGTCGTTATAGTTTTTTGCGGTGGCTCTTATCAAGGAAATACCGCCAATGTCTATCTTCTCAATAATTTCAGATTGAATGTTCGTGCTTTTTATGGTTTCTTCAAAAGGATAAAGATCCACAATTACTAAATCAATAGGCTCAATATTGTGTTTTTGCAATTGCGCAAGGTCGTTGTGGTTGTCTCTTCTTGCCAAAATACCACCAAAAATACTTGGGTGCAAGGTTTTAACTCTGCCATCTAAAATCTCGGGAAAGCCAGTGGTGGATTCTACTGCAATAGCCTCAATCCCTAAGTCTTGAATAAATTTCAGGGTGCCGCCTGTTGAGTAAATTTTAACCTGATGCTGATTTAAAAGTTTTACAATTGGCTCCAAATTATCTTTGTGATAGACAGAAATTAAAGCACTTTTGATGGGTTTAGAATGGTTTTGCATAAACAGGTGCAAAAGTAGTTTTTTTTCATTGTTACTTTTCTACCGATTGTGAACATTTTTGGAGATAAATGAAAGAGGGTTTGTTTTAGTTTTTAGCTTAAATTCATTGAATCAAACATTAACATTGGCTTTTCTTATTTTAAATAAGTAGATGAAACCAATGATAAAAAACACCATCAACGAGAGAACCGAGAAGCGCATACTTTTTATATCAAAGAAAAATTCTATCATTTGCTCAATAAGTCCAAAGCTGAAAGTGCCGATAACAATGGCGATTTTTTCTGTAAATTCATAAAAACTGAAATAGGAGGTGTTGCCTTCGCTGTCGTTGGGAATCAGTTTCGCAAAAGTACTTCGGCTAAGGCTTTGAATGCCGCCCATCACCATGCCAACTACAGATGCAAGTAGGTAAAACCCATTGACACTGTCCACAAAATAGGCACCAATACAAATGCCAATCCAAACAATAATGCTATACATCAGGGCTTTAATATTGCCTATTTTTTTTGAAAGAAAAGAAAAGAAATAGGCGCCTGCAATGGCAATTAATTGTATGATTAGGATGGTAATAATGAGGTTTTCTTTGGGCAGTTTCAGTTCTTTTACCCCAAACATGGACGCAACATACATGACGGTTTGCACCCCCATGCTATAAAAAAAGAAGGCGGCCAAAAATCTTTGCATCAAAAAATGTTGTTTGATTTTTTTAAATACATTAACCAATTCCTGGTAACCCTTTTTGAATGAAATGGGGTGTCCTGTTATTTTGTTTTTAGGCAAATAATAAAAAGGAATGAGTGAAAACCCAAGCCACCAAACACCCACAGTTACAAAAGCCAATCTGCTGGCCTCGCCTTCATAAAAAGAAATGGCAAGTTTTTTTGCTTCCAATATTGGGAGGTTTTGTTCGGCTACTATTGCAATGGTTTTTTCGTCAACATTAAAAATTATTTGAGGAAAAAGAATGAATAAAAGATTAATTATCAGCAAAATAACGCCTCCAATATAACCCATTGAAAATCCTTTTGCGCTTAGTTTATCGAACCTGTCTTCGGTGGCTATTTCAGGCAAATAGGCGTTGTAAAACACAATGCTTCCAGCATAGCCAATTGTGCCTAATATAAAACTAAATGCACCAATAGCAATATGGTTTTTATCAAAAAAAAACAATCCAAAACACCCCAAAACCCCAATATAAACAAAGGCTTTCATAAACGATTTTTTGTTGCCAGAGTAATCAGCAATGCCGCTTAAAATTGGATTGATGATTGCAATAATTAAAAAAGCAAAGGACAAACAATA
The DNA here is from genome assembly GCA_041688295.1 of Bacteroidia bacterium. Taxonomy (GTDB): domain Bacteria; phylum Bacteroidota; class Bacteroidia; order NS11-12g; family UBA955; genus JABMMZ01. The sequence goes on along the minus strand of JBDNIM010000046.1, from coordinate 1,619 downwards.
GCTGAACATTACCGAACCTTCAATTACGAAATTGCCCACAGCAATGCCTGCTTTTGTTTGACTGTCCCAATAAATGGGGAAAATGGCTGAGGTAATTGTTAAAGGGAAAACGCTATTTGACCAATCATAAAAACACCAAGCATTTGTTACTTTTTTATTGTTGATTTCAGCATTAGCAAGTTGTTGTCCCATTTTTTATTTTAGATTTTAAACAGTGCAAATAAAGATTAAATTTCCGTGTTTTTTCACTTTTAAAATTTCTATTGTACCAAAATGTTTTGAAAGCTCAATTTCAAATTGAGAGAGTTTTTCTATCGATTCAAACATCATATTTCTTAAATAAGTGCCTTTTTCATTGAGACACTGTGCACAGTTTTGTATATAATTAGCCTGAAAACAAAAGCTTGGAATATTGTCATCTACAAAAATATCATCTATAATAAGGTCATACTTTTGGCCGTATGAAATGGTTGAAATGTTTTGCGCATCGCCACAAATGATGTTCAAGTTTTTATGGTCTTCAATATCAAATTCTTGCTTTGCAATGTCAATAATGCCTTGGTCATATTCAATGCAATCGATAGTGAATTGGTGCTGAATATTTTTGTTTAAAATTTGCACCGCACTGCCAGCACCTAGCCCTAGCATTAATATTTTTTCAAAATTAAAATTCGTTTTTAATAAATGTTTAATGCCTTTTTGCATCACATCGTGCAAACTTCCAAAACTGTAATTTGCGTTTTGGGTATTCAATACTTTTCGTCCATTTTCAAATGACACTTCATAATATTGCCCTTTTGGTGTGTGTCCTTTTTTTAAAATATGGGGAAACAAAAAACTCCCTAGCTTAGCACTCATAATCGTTTTTTAGCCATTATTTTTTCATATAAACTTTGCCACTGGGCAGAAACTTGCGCCATTCCAAAATATTTTTCGGCAAATTGTTGCCCCCTTTTTGCCATATCGTTTCTTAGCAAATTATTGTCTATTAATTTTATAATACAGTCTGCAAATGCTTGCGAATTATCGGCTAATAGCATCTCGTTTTCGTTTGTTATGTCTAGGCCAATTGCCCCTGTTGTGGTGCTGATAATTGCTTTTTGGGCAAACATGCCTTCTAAAGTTTTTATTCTGAGCCCGCTGCCGCTTAAAAGCGGGACCACTAAAATGGATTTATTTTTCGTAAATTCCTCCAAATCTGCTACTTCTCCAACAACCTTTAAGTTTTCATTTTGATAGGCGTGAAACCCAGTCGGCATGTTTTTTCCTGCCATATAAAACATGGCTTTAGGATTTTGTTTCACTACCAATGGCCAAATTTTTTCGGCAAACCATTTCATGGCTTCCTGGTTGGGCATCCATTCCATAGAACCAATGTGGTAAACATTTTCGGGGATTTCGTTTGCTTGATTATTTGCCGTTTTGCTCTCTATACCCACACAAATTGTTTCAATCATTTTTTCATAGCCAAGCGATTTTAAAATCACTGCATCATTTTTTGTGATGGCCGCAATGGCATCAAAATATTGGATAATATGGGTTTCAAACTGTTTGATTTTTTTTGCTAGATAACTAAAAATCCATTTTTTAAGAATGTTTTTATGTGTGTTTGCCAATGT
>JBDNIM010000466.1:0-1503 GCA_041688295.1 Bacteroidia bacterium | reverse complement strand
TTTTATAAAAAAGAATTTCTCAGGCGGAGTTGACTGGCATTTACTCCCGAAATATCGAGACAATATTTTAAAATAGCTAGGATTATTTTAGAATTAGAATTGTTAAAATACTATTTTAATCAAAAAAACACAAAAACAATAAAAGAGAGTATAAAAATAGTCGATTAATTATGTTTAAATTTGTAGCATGGTACAATATTTTATGGTTTTGGCGGTTCTGTTGCTTTGTGTGGCAGCCATTTCAGTAAGGGTTTTATTCGTAAAAGGCGCTTCGATGCGAGGCACTTGCGCCTCGCAAACCCCACAACTTAACAAAGAAGGCATTGCCTGCGGCTTGTGTGGCAAACTTCCCGGAGAGGGTTGTGCAGAGGATGAAGAAAAATAATTTCTAAACAAATTTATTTTGAGCAAAAAAGTATTTTTAATGATTCTTGATGGATGGGGCATTGGTAAAAAAGATTTTACGGATGCCATTTTTAGTGCCAAAACTCCTTTCATAAACCAACTTTTTAAAACAACGCCAAACACCACACTTTCAACATTTGGCAACGCTGTGGGCTTGCCCGAAGGGCAGATGGGAAACAGCGAAGTTGGGCATTTTAATATTGGTGCGGGCCGTGTGGTTTGGCAGCAATTGGCCCTTATAAACAAACAATTTGAAGACGGCAGCGCTGCCTCGGTTTCTGAAATTGAAAACCTGGCAAACTATTGTATTAAAAACCAAAAACCCTTGCATTTAATTGGTTTGGTGAGCAATGGCGGGGTGCATAGCAGCTTAGAACACCTTGTTTATTTATGCAATATTTTTACCCAAAAAGGGGTAAAAGAAATATATATTCATGGGTTTTCCGATGGCAGAGACACAGACCCACATTCGGGCCAAGCGTTTTTTGAAAGACTAAAAGAATCCATAAAAAACACCAATGCAAAAATAGCCAGCATCATTGGCCGATATTATGCCATGGACAGAGACAAAAGATGGGAGCGCATAGCCAAAGCCTATTTTTTATTGACCCAAAAGAAAGGACAGTTTTTTGAATCGACAGACCAAGCTTTTGATTATTTTTATGCAAAAAACATTACAGACGAGTTTATAAATCCTTGTTTTTTTATTGAAAACGAAGCCTCCAATATTAAAGAAAATGATGCCGTTTTGAGTTTCAATTTCAGAACCGATAGAGGGCGAGAAATCACACAAGCCCTCACCCAAAGCGACTTTCCCGAGCAGGGCATGAAAGCCCTAAAATTGCATTATGCCACCCTCACGGAATATGACAAAACATACAAAAATGTGGAAGTGGTTTTTCATTCAGACAACTTAAGCGAATCGCTTGGAGAGGTAATAAGCAAGCAAGGTTTAAAACAATTGCGCAGTGCCGAAACAGAGAAATATCCGCATGTAACCTTCTTTTTTTCGGGCGGAAGGGAAACCAATTTTGAAGGAGAAGAAAGGCTGATGGTGGCTTCGGCAAAAGTGGCAACCTACGATTTGCAACCCGAAAT
>JBDNIM010000465.1:0-1864 GCA_041688295.1 Bacteroidia bacterium | reverse complement strand
CGTTTATGTTGTTACCATTTATATTATTCCATTTCCGCAAAGAAGAAATGGATACATTATACTTTTGCGCAATTAAACCTAAACTTTCACCTCTTCTAATTTTGTGGTATTGTGTAGAAGATTTAGTTAAATTGTAGGAAGTTGTATTTACATGGTTTGGTTTTTCACCTTGGTTGTCCAAATAGTCAATGTAGGCATAAATTGCTTGTTCATTAGAAACAAAAAGACCAATTTTATCTTTTGGTAATCTTAAGAAACGATGTCTTTCTTTGGTATAAGGAATAATGTCTAACTTATAAATAGGGTTTAAAAACTGAATTTGATCTACAGAAATGTCCAATAATTCTGAAATTTGTTGGAAACTTATTCGTTTTTTTATCGCAATTGTATCTGTTTCAAAATAAGTTAAAGCCGGTTTTTTAGGTTCTAAACCGTGTTCGTTTTTAAACTCATAAATATACATAGTTGCAAGAAAAGCTGGTACATAATTAGCTGTTTCACGAGGTAAATTTCTTCTAATGTTCCAATAATTTTGGCTTCCGCCTGAACGACGAATTGCTTTAGAAACATTTCCTGGCCCAGCATTATAGGATGCTAAAACCAAACTCCAATCGCCAAAAATACCATATAAACTAGACAAATATTTACAAGCAGCATCTGTAGCTTGTAAAGGGTCAAATCGCTCGTCTACATAAGAAGTAACCTCTAAATTAAATTGTATTCCTGTAGGATACATAAACTGCCATAAACCAGATGCTCCCACTCTAGACTTAGCCCTTGGGTTTAAAGCAGATTCCACAATGGCTAAATATTTAATTTCTAAAGGCACATTGTACTTTGCTAAATGTTCTTCAAACATTGGAAAATAATATTCTGAAATTGCCATTAAGCGTTCAAAATTTCCTTTTCTGTTTTTTAAAAAAGATTTAATTGTGTTTTCTAAAGCAGGGTTATAGCTTATATTAAAAGGGGTTTTTGCATCTAGTGCTTGCAGTCTTGTTTTTAAAACATCTGTAGAAAGGTCGAAAGTAACATTGTCTTCTACATTAACCGTATCGATATCTGAAAACATTATGGCAGATAATTCCCCGTTATTAAGCTCCTCTAGCCATCTTTTATCTATGCAATTACTTGTGCTGTGGTTTATAAAAGTTGCTTTAATAGAGTCTAAATAACTCCCTTCAGATAACGGCAAAAGAGTTTCGTCATGAACGCTTTCTTGTGCAAAACAAGTTAGCGATACAAAAAGAAAAAGTATAAAATTGAAAGTTTTTTTAAGATGAATAGTGCTTTGATTTTGAGATATAAACATACTAATACTAGATATTTTTTTTTAAACGTTAAGAATTGCGGCAATACCCGGCAATGTTTTTCCTTCTAACATTTCAAGCATTGCGCCACCGCCTGTTGAAACATAACTCATTTTAGGTTCATAACCAAATTGTTTTACTGCAGCTACACTATCGCCGCCGCCTACAAGTGAAAAAGCACCGTTTTTAGTAGACTCAGCTATATAATTTCCTAAAGAAATAGTTCCATTAGCAAATTGCGACATTTCAAAAACACCTAATGGTCCGTTCCAGAGAATTGTTTTTGATTCTAAAATTACTTGCTCAATTATTTCTAATGATTTTGGCCCAGAATCTAAACCTTGCCAACCATCTGGAATTTGCTTAACATCTACTATTTGCGTATTCGCATCGTTTGAAAAAGCATCGGCAGCAATAACATCTACGGGTAAATGAATTTGAACTCCTTTTTCTTTCGCTTTTTTAAGAATTTCAATTGCCAATTCTAACTTATCGTCTTCACAAATAGAATTTCCAATATTACCTCCTAAAGCTTTTATAAAAGTAAAAGTCAT
>JBDNIM010000464.1:0-2142 GCA_041688295.1 Bacteroidia bacterium | reverse complement strand
TCTTTGGCGATGCAAAAAAATCGTTAACAGATTTGGTAACTGAATTAAAAAATTTAGGATAAAATCAGGTTTTTATATTCATTTGTAAAAGTTTTTTTTAAGCACTTTTAAACAAGTTGTTTTATGAGATTTATTTTTGTTTCTTAATTCTAAAATTTAGGTATTTTTGCACTTATGTTTAGGAGCCACGATTGCGGAGCGTTAAGAATATCAGATATAGATAAAAAAGTAACTTTATCAGGTTGGGTTGCCAAAAGAAGAGATTTTGGGGCCTTAACTTTTATAGATTTAAGAGATAGATACGGAATTACTCAATTGAGTTTTAATGAAGAGTTTGCACCCGATTTATTAATTAAATCCAGAGAATTGGGCAGAGAGTTTGTTGTAAAAATAGAAGGGACTGTTACTGAAAGAAGTAATAAAAATCTAAAAATACCAACTGGAGAGATCGAGATTGTTGTTTCGTCTTTAGAGATTTTAAATGCCTCAAAAACGCCTCCCTTTACAATAGAGGACGAAACAGATGGCGGAGAGGATATCAGAATGCAATATCGATATTTGGATTTGCGTAGAGATGCTGTTAGAAAAAACTTGTTGTTAAGACATCAGGTAGGAAAAACGATTAGAACTTATCTAGATAATTTGTGTTTTATAGAGGTAGAAACCCCTGTTTTAATTAAATCGACTCCTGAAGGTGCGCGCGATTTTGTTGTGCCTAGTAGAATGAATGTTGGTCAGTTTTATGCACTTCCGCAAAGTCCACAAACATTTAAACAACTACTTATGGTGAGTGGTTTTGATAAATATTATCAAATTGTTAAATGCTTTAGAGATGAGGATTTAAGAGCCGACAGACAACCTGAATTTACTCAAATTGATTGTGAAATGAGTTTTATTGAGCAAGAGGATATTTTAAATACTTTTGAAGGAATGATTCAACATCTTTTTAGGGAAGTAAAACAAGCTGAAATTGGAGATTTACCACGCATGACATTTGCAGATGCAATGAAACATTATGGCAATGACAAACCCGATATAAGATTTGAAATGCAATTTAAATACATTACAGAACTTACTAAAGGCAAAGGGTTCCCTGTTTTTGAAAATGCAGAAAGTGTTATTGCCATCGTTGCAAAAGGAGCTGCAAATTATACAAGAAAACAATTGGATGGGCTTATCGAATGGATAAAAAGACCTCAGATAGGTGCAACAGGCTTGGTTTATGTTTTTTGTAACGAAGATGGCAGTTTTAAATCCTCAGTTGATAAATTTTATACCCAAGAGGATTTAGCAAATTGGTCAAATAAAACGGATGCAAAAATTGGTGATTTAATTTTAATAATGTGTGGCGAAACGCAAAAAACACAAAAACAGTTAAGTGAATTGCGTTTGGAGATGGGGAATCAGCTAGGATTAAGGGATAAAAATGTTTTTAAACCTTTGTGGGTAATTGATTTTCCTTTGTTGGAGCAAGATGAAGAGACTGGGAAATGGTACGCCATGCACCATCCGTTTACAAGCCCTAAACCTGAACATATTGAACTATTAAAAACCAATCCAGGCGCTGTAAATGCAAATGCCTACGATATGGTTATCAATGGCGTAGAAGTTGGAGGTGGGTCCATTCGGATTTTTAATAAGGAATTGCAAGCCACAATGTTTAAAACCCTCGGTTTTACAGATAAGGAAGCTCAAAATCAGTTTGGCTTTTTAATGAATGCTTTTGAATATGGCGCACCTCCGCATGGCGGCATCGCTTTTGGTTTTGATAGGCTTTGCAGCCTGATAGGCGGCAGCGATTCAATTAGAGACTATATTGCATTCCCTAAAAATAATCAAGGCAGAGATGTTATGATTGATGCTCCATCTGTTTTGGATAATCATCAACTCAAAGAGCTAAGTATTAGTGTCGAGAATATAGCAAAATAATTTTTGGAATAAAAACTGAAAAATAAATTTGCATAATCAGGATAAAAAGGCTTTTTTTGCAGTCGTTTTATAAAAAAGAAAGTTCTCTCCCGATAGCTATCGGGACAGTAGGTGAAGGTGGTTTTGACAAACCCATAAATAAATGTCAAAAAGGAGCCTATAGCTCTCCCGATAGCTATCGGGAGCTTAGAGCAACTGACTCTCCCGATAGCT
>JBDNIM010000463.1:0-8372 GCA_041688295.1 Bacteroidia bacterium | reverse complement strand
ATATAATTGTATGGTTCCTTCAAATGTTCCTTCGTGGCTTTCTATAGTTATAGATTTCATATTCACATTCAAATTTTTGCTTATAATATCTGCCAAACTACTAACAATTCCAATATCATCAATTCCAACTAACTTGATGCCTGTTATAAATTTCGTTCCATTTTTCACTAGCTCGTTGCGCCATTGGGCCTTAATAATTCTATACCCATAATTGCTCAATAATGAAACCGCATTTGGACAATTTGTACGGTGAATTTTAACCCCCTCGCCAATGGTTATAAATCCAAAAATATCATCACCAGGGATGGGATTGCAACATTTTGAAAGCGTGTAATCTAAATCACTTTCATCGCCAACAATAATTTCTTTATTATTGCTTTTTGTTGGTTTTGGAACAAATGGCTCCAAAATTTCATGTTTATGAATGGCAGCTATCTTGTTATTTACAATATTAAAAATCTGCAAATCTTCATTTGAAATCAATCCTTTTTCAATAGTATAATATAAATCAAGATGACTTCTAGATTTAAAATAACGAACAATTTTTAAAATATTTTCTTCATTAAAAACAACTTTTTCTTTTGCAAACCTTTTCTTTAAAACAACTTTTCCCTTTTCAGCAAGTTCTCTTTTCGACTCTCTGAAAAAATTCCGGATGCGAGCGATAGCCTTACCAGAAACTACAAAATTCAACCACTCTTCTTTAGGTGTTTGTTTTTCTGAAGTTAAAATTTCAATTTGGTCGCCATTGGATAAAACATGACTAATTGGCACTAACCTATTACTTAACTTAGCGCCAATACATTTGCTTCCTATTTCTGTATGAATCTCAAAAGCAAAATCAAGTGCTGTAGAGCCAACCGGAAGTTTCCTTAAATCGCCCGATGGTGTAAAAACAACAATCTCATCATGCACTAATTGCATTTTAAAATCATCGATAAATTCCATGGCATTGGTTGATGGATTTTCGAGTATTTCTTTAATTCTCGACAACCAATCATCTACATTTTGATGACTGCCCGTAGAAATACCATCTTTTGTGTTTTTATATTTCCAATGTGCCGCATACCCTTTTTCGGCTATTTCATCCATTCTTTTGGTTCTTATTTGAACCTCCACCCATTTTCCATCATTTGCCATTACTGTAGAATGCAAACTTTCATAACCGTTACTTTTGGGCGTTGTAATCCAATCGCGTGTTCTTTGAGGATTAGGCTTATAACTCTCTGTTACAATGGAATAGGCAGTCCAACAATCTGCCTTTTCTTTTTCTAAGCTAGAATCTAAAATTATTCTAATTGCAAATAAATCATACACCTCCTCGAAAGAAATGCCTTGGTGATTCATTTTTTTCAGAATGCTGTAAATGCTTTTGGGACGACCCTTAATCTCATATTTTAGCCCTACTTCATCAAGCCTTATTTTCAAAGGGTCAATAAACTTGCGTATGTATCGGTCTCTAGTCGCTTTTTTGTCATTTAGTTTGGCAGAAATTTCTTTAAAAGCATCTTTTTGAGTATATTTTATCGCTAAATCCTCAAGTTCGCTTTTTAGATTATAAAGTCCCAAACGATGGGCCAAGGGTGCATACAAAAAAAGCGTTTCACTCGAAATTTTCAATTGGTTTTTTCTGCTCATGCTTTCCAAAGTACGCATATTATGCAAACGGTCGCATAGTTTAACCAAAATAACTCTTATATCATCGCTCAATGTAAGCAACATTTTTCTAAAGTTTTCTGCCTGCATGCTATCAGTATGGTCAAAAACCTCTTGAATTTTGGTCAAACCATTAACAATTTTAGCTATTTTTTCGCCAAATTTCCTTTTAATGTCATCGTGCGTATATTCGCTATCCTCCACCACATCGTGGATCAAAGCACATACAATCGATGTTGTGCCCAACCCCAATTCTGAGGCGGCTATTTTTGCAACAGCTATGGGATGGTAGATATATGGCTCACCAGACTTTCTTCGCATGTCTTTATGAGCATCTAACGCCAAATCAAAAGCCATTCGAATCAATCGTTTTTGCTCTGAATTCAATTCGTGTTTAACGGATCTCAATAAGTTTTTATACTTTTTTAAAATTTCTTTTCTTTCAATTTCATCTCGTTCTATTAAAGATTTTTCCTTTTCAGACATGGGTATTTTTGTTTCAAAAATAAGTAAAAATTTGCAAAAGTATAAAGTTAAAAACTTCTTTTTTTAGGAAAACAAAATACTTTTTCTTAAATTTGCAATTCTAAACATAAAACATTCAAGACAAACAATGCTAAATAGCAATCTTTTGATTCAGAAAAAATGGTTTAAATGGCTTTTTATTGGTGCCTTGCTTTTATTTAATATTTTATCCTACCAACTGTCAAATGATTTTTTTGTTAATGTTTCTCAAAACAATCTAGAAGAAATTGCAAACGAAAGTAACATAATAAATTCTGGTTCGAGAATTTTGAATTGGGCACAAGAAATTCTTCGTTTTTTTAGAAATCCACAATAAAGTTAATGGTTAATAGTTTTTTTAACGAGTCGGCTTCAGTTTTAAATCGATACAAAATCTATCATGTTTTATTTTGGTTTGTATATATAGGATTTTGGAGCATTATTTTAAGTTCGGGAAACTCTTGGCAACGGGACTATTTTAATGCTTCAATTTTTATTTTTTTTCATTTGGTTGTCAGCTATTTCAATAACTATTATCTCATAGAATGGCTGTTGTTTAGAAAAAGATATTTAACCTATTTAATCGCACTTTCGCTTTCCATCAATTTAGTAATATTTCCATTATCAATAGCAACTTATAAGTTTATTCCTACCCTAGAAGAGAATGCAAATGCAATATGGTCAATAAACTTCTTTGTGTATAATTTCATTTTTATTTTATTTACAGTGCTTTTAACCTCCTCTATCAAACTTTTTAGAAATTGGTTTTTAAAAGAACAAGCAAACAAAGTATTAGAAAAATTAAACATAGAAAATGAGCTTAAATTTTTAAAATCGCAAATCAATCCCCATTTTTTGTTCAATAATCTAAATAATTTATATGCTTTAACTATCAAACAATCTGAAATGGCACCCGAAGTTGTGTTAAAACTATCCAATATTTTAAGATTTGGATTATACGACAGCCAAAAAAATAAGGTTACCATAAATGAAGACATCCAATTTATAAAAGATTATATTGAATTAGAAAAACTTAGGCTAGGTAGTCGAACAGATATTCAATTTGATGTAATTGGAGATACTTTCAACAAGTCTATTGAGCCATTTTTATTTATAAATTTTATTGAAAACGCTTTTAAACATGGAGCAAACCCAACTTTAGCGCACATACAAATTAATATTCTATATGAAATAACGGACAACAACGAAATTAATTTTAAAATAAGTAATAACAAGCCAATTATCACAAACAGTGTGTCAAAATCAAAAATTGGCGGTATTGGTCTAAAAAACATACAAGCCCGTCTGAAAATTTTGTATCCAAATAGACATACGCTTAATATTGTTGATGATAATAACACTTATACTGTAATTCTAAGTTTAAAATTAATATGACACAAAAAAAAATAAAATGCATTGCAATAGACGATGAGCCATTGGCCTTAGAAATCATTGAAGCCCATATAAAAAAATTCGAAAAACTAGAATTAATAGGCAAATACAACAATGCAATCGAAGCATCAGAAGCACTAAAAAAAGAAAGTATTGAATTAATTTTTTGTGATATCAATATGCCAGAAATTAGTGGAATAGACTTTGTTAAAAGCATTGTTGACAAAAAAATACTGGTAGTTTTCACCACAGCCTATTCAGAATATGCTGTTGATGCTTTTACATTAGATGCTTTAGATTACATGCTCAAACCAATTTCACTAGAAAGATTTAAAAAAGCGATTGAAAGAGCAGAGGAATACTTTGAAATAAAAAATAATACACTTCAGCCTCAATCGGAGATGAACGAAGGACACATGTTTGTTAAAGCAGACTCCAAAATGATAAAAATCAATTATGAAGACATTTGGTATGTAGAGGCATTTGCAGATTATGTAAAAATCTATATCAGTGCCGAAAAAAGAATTGTCACACTACAAACGATGAAAAACATGGAACTATCTTTGCCACAACATCTTTTTGCTAGGGTTCATAGAAGCTACATAGTTGCCATGAACAAAGTAGAGTCTATTGGCACGCATGAGCTAAAACTAGCTAGTAAAATCATTCCGTTAGGCAAGAATTTCAAAGAAAGTTTTGCAGAAAAAATGTATGGTAAAAAATGGTAATTAAAAAAAATGGGAAATAAATGCAAATATGTTTGTTTAAGAATAAAAAAACATTACTTTTGCAGTCCAAAATTTTAAAGCATGTACGCGATAGTAGAGATTGCAGGAAAGCAATATAAAGTAGAAGCCGACAAATACATTTACACAAATCGTTTACAAAACGAGGCAGGTAGTGCGGTTACTTTCGAAAAGGTAATGTTGGTTGACAACAGCGGAAAGATATCCGTTGGAGCACCAATGATTAAAGGCGCTTCTATTACTGCACAAGTAGTAGAACATCTTAAAGACAATAAAATTATTGTTTTTAAGAAAAAAAGAAGAAAGGGCTACAAAAAGAAAAATGGCCACAGAACTTTCTTGTCAAAAGTATTAATTCAAAGCATTAACGCATAATATAATAACAGAATGGCACATAAAAAAGGAGCAGGTAGTTCGAAGAACGGTCGTGAGTCGCATAGCAAAAGATTAGGTGTAAAAATTTATGGCGGTCAAACCGTTATTGCTGGCAATATTATTGTTCGTCAAAGAGGCACTAAACACCACCCATCAGAAAATGTTGGAATTGGAAAAGACCATACTTTGTTTGCATTAAAAGATGGTATCGTTAAGTTTAGAAAAAGAAAAGATAATAGATCATTCGTTTCAGTTGTTTTAGCTGAAGCATAATAATATTCAATATGCACTTATCAACAGAAGAAAAAAAAGACATTTTTAAAAAGTTTGGCGCATCTGAAACCAACACAGGTTCTACAGAAGGTCAAATAGCTCTTTTCACAGAAAGAATTAATTTCATCACAGGTCATTTGAAACAAAATAGAAAAGATTTTGCTTCAGAATTATCTCTTGTTAAATTAGTTGGAAAACGCAGAGCCTTACTAGACTACTTAACTAAAAAAGATATTTTCAAATATCGTGATTTAATTAAGGCACTAGGAATCAGAAAATAACATTTATGGAAATTTATATTTCCATAACAAACACAAATTTTATTGTAAAAAGCCCCCCAATCGGAGGGCTTTTTATGTTTAATACAAATACAAAAAATAAATAATAATATATATATGTCAAATAAACCACAAGGATTCAGAACCCAAATAGACATGGGTAACGGACAATCCATTCAAATTGAAACTGGTATCTTAGCCAAACAAGCAAACGGAAGCGTTGTTGTTAAATATGGCGATACCATGATTTTAGCAACCGTAGTATCTAATAAAGATGCTAAAGAAAATGTAGATTTTTTACCATTATCGGTAGATTATCAAGAAAAATTTGCTGCTGTAGGCAGAATTCCAGGAAGTTTTCATAGAAGAGAAGCCAGACTTACAGATTATGAAATCTTAGTTTGTAGAATTGTTGATAGAGCATTGAGACCTTTGTTTCCAGAGGATTATCACTCAGACACACAAGTAGTGATTACTCTTATGAGCAGCGACAAAAATTTTCCGCCAGATTGTTTGGTTGGATTGGCAGCATCGGCCGCTTTAATGGTGAGCGATATTCCTTTTTTGGGTCCAGTTTCTGAGGTTAGAGTCGCTAAAATAGACGGCAAACTTTGTATCAACCCAACTGAATCAGAATTAGCTAAAGCAAGTTTAGAACTAATCGTTTCGGGCACAGAGAAAGACATTAACATGGTGGAAGGCGAATGCTGTGAAATTAGCGAAGAAGAAATGTTGGAAGCCATTAAGTTTGGTCATATTGAAATACAAAAACAATGTGCGGCTCAGTGGGATTTATGCAACCAAATGGGTGGCAGAAAAGCAACAAGAGTATATTGCCACGAAAGCAGCGATTTAGATTTGAAAGCTAAAATATGGGAAGCTACTTATGATAACGTTTATAAAGTTGCTAAATCTCAATTGCCAAAATCTGAGAGAGGCGCTCAATTTAAAGCGATTATTTCTGAATTTACTGAAACTTTATCTGAAGAAGAACAAGCAAAATCTTTCTTGATAAAAAAATATTACCACGATGTGGAAAAAGAAGCCATGCGTAGAATGATTTTAGATGAAAATATTCGCTTGGATGGTAGAAAATTGGATGAGGTTCGTTCAATATGGTCAGAAATTAATTATTTGCCTTCTGCACACGGATCTGCTGTGTTTACGAGAGGTGAAACGCAATCTGTAACGACAGTTACATTGGGCGGAAAGTTAGATGAGCAATTATTAGATGCTCCAATGTTGCATGGATACAGCCGTTTAATGTTGCATTATAATTTCCCTGCATTTTCTACTGGCGAGGCGCGCCCGAACAGAGGCCCGGGTAGAAGAGAAATTGGACACGGTAATTTAGCACTTAGAGGTTTGAGAAAAGCATTGCCTTCTATTGAAGAAAACCCTTATGTTATTAGAATTGTTAGTGATATTTTAGAGTCAAATGGTTCTAGCAGTATGGCAACAGTTTGCGCAGGAAGTTTGGCTTTGATGGATGCTGGTATCAATATAAAAGGTGGTGTTAGTGGTGTTGCAATGGGTTTAATCAGCGATGAAGCAACCGGCAAATACAGTATTTTAACTGACATCTTAGGTGATGAAGATCATTTGGGCGACATGGATTTTAAAGTTATTGGCACAGCAAAAGGGATCACTGCTTGTCAAATGGATATTAAAATCAATGGATTGAGATGGGAAATGGTAGAAGAAGCTTTGGCGCAAGCTAAAAAAGGAAGAAACCATATTTTAGGTGAAATGAACAAAACCATTGAATCAGCGAAAACTGAATTTAAACCTCACACACCAAGAATTGAAAGAATTGTTATTGATAAAGACCAAATTGGTTCAATTATAGGACCAGGAGGAAAAATTATTCAAGGCATTCAAAAAGACACAAACACAACAATTTCTGTAACTGAAATTGGCAACACTGGTATTGTTGAAATATTATCAGAAAACGGAGATAATATGGCTTCTGCAATCCGCATTATCAAAGGAATTATTGCTGTGCCTGAGGTTGGCGAAGTGTATGAAGGAAAAATTAAAACCATTGTTGAATTTGGTGCTTTTGTTGAAATTTTGCCAGGTAAAGATGGTTTATTGCACATTAGCGAAATTAGCTGGGATAGAATCACAAAAATGGATGGCATATTTAAAGAAGGTGATATAGTGAAAGTGAAACTTGTTGAGGTTGATAAAAAAACTGGCAAACTTAGACTTTCTAAAAAGGCGTTGATGCCAAAACCAGAACAAGATGCTGCAAAACAACAGTAAATCTTAAATAACTATTTATAAAAAAAGCCCTTGAAAATTCAAGGGCTTTTTTTTAAGGGGTTTGGTTTGGATGGAAAATTAGGATTGGTATAACTTTGGGGATATTGAATATTTTAAAAAGATTTTAAATAAACATTTGGAAACAAAACTAATCTATTGGATGGAACAATTTAAAACAAAATATTGCAAAACAAATGAATAGTTTATATTTGCAATTGTAAATTGATAGAAAACAACTATGAAAATAAATATTAAATTCATCGCTCTAAGCTTGTTTATGTGCCTAATTTTTGCGGCTTGTATTAAAGAACCAAAGCCAAAAGCCCCACAATTTTACAGAGTAAAAATAAACGATGAGCTAAAAAGCTATCTTTGGAGCAAGGCAGGCAGCTATTGGATATACAAAAACACAAAAACGGGCGATTTGGACACCCAAGTTTGCAACGGTTTTCGTTATGATTCTACAACAGTAAAAGGTACTGAATCTTATAGCAAGCACATCACAATATTTTACGATTATTTATCAAAATCCTATTACAGTTCATTTACTAAAAAAACATTTTATTATAATTCAGGATATAAATTCCCCAATGCTACTACTTTATATTTAGAAAACAATAAAATTACTTTAGATGGTAATGGAAGTGTTATTACTCCATTAGTTTACCCATTTATAATAGGTACAGGATCCGATAATGGTTCATCTATTACCACCTACAAAGGCATGGACAGCACCCTCATCATTCAAGGCAAAACATATTTTAATGTCGCTAAGTTTGAGATAGATAAAGATGATATTTGGGAGGAGAAATTAAATTGTATCCGTTCTAATAATATTTATTACTGGGCTAAGGATGTTGGACTTGTGAAAAAAGAATCT
>JBDNIM010000462.1:0-4645 GCA_041688295.1 Bacteroidia bacterium | reverse complement strand
TTTAAGCACTTTTGAATATTCTGAACAGCCAACCAAAACAACAACAGACAATATGAAAATTAAATATTTCAGATTTTTCAATATAATTTGCAAATATAATGCTTTAAAGCTTAGTTTTTCAAGTAATAATAAAATTTTTGATTAAATACCAGCAACAACTGCTAATATTCTATTAATAAGCATCTTACACTCCTACAATAGTTTGCCAACAACATTAAATTTTATAAAAACCGAATCTGAATGCGGTGCGTCTTTTAATTCGGCAGTTAAATCTTGTCCTGCCCAATGCTCATAATGTTTGCCATTTTTCCATAATCTACTTTCCGAAACATCATAAATTATGCCTTTAAATGCCACCCAAATCTCTGGTTTGTCATTTCCATTTCTTAAAGATAATTGTTGAATTGTGTATTCTGTCATAAAATTTTGAATAATCAAAAATATAATGTAATTTTGAAACAACAAATTTAATCAAATTTTTGAAATTAAAATTACTATTTTCGCTAATTTTGTTATACATGACACTACTTTTCGGGTGGTGGTTATACTCTTTTATTTCTTTAATAGATTCTGAATTTGAGCTTGAAAAGGAAAAAATTGAACTTACCGCAATAAATATTGAACAATCTTTACTAATTTTTTTAAAAGAAAAATGTAAAACGATAAATGACATAGAATGCTTAAAAAATTATAGCAACGAGACTATAAAAATGCATGATAAATTAAACCAAAAGTATAAAATAAACACAATTTTATCGTTTAATAAAAATAGCCATATATTAGAAATTAAACCCAGTTTGTCAGAAATTAACAAACTAGAAGACATTCACATTAGAAAACAAAGGGCTTATTTTTCTGAGGTATTATTTCTAGGACTTTTAGTCATTGTAGGAAGTTTTTGGTTTTTCAGAAAATTATCTATTCTATTGAATTTGAATAAATTACAAAACAATTTTTTACTATCAATTACCCACGAATTAAAAACACCCATAACAGCAATTAAATTAAGTTCTGAAACTTTATTAAGAAAAAATTTGCCAGGTGATAAAAAGCTACAAATTATTAATCAAACCTTAATAAATACAGAAAGACTCAATAATTTAGTAGATAATGTTTTGTTGGCAACTAACATAGATGGAAAATTGTATGAATTGAAAAAACAACCTTTAAAACTAAATAAAATTATAGAAAATGTATGCAAAGAAATATTGGTTCCCGAAAACTTTAATGGAATTTTGAATCTCAATTTACAAAACATGGCAATTGATGGCGATGAGCTATCGTTAAAAATAGTGTTTAGCAATTTAATTTCTAATGCGCTAAAATATGCTGGAAAAGATGCCACAATAAATATTTATTCTAAAACTGATGGCGCTCAAGATATAGTTTATATTGAAGACAATGGCGTTGGAATTCCTAAAAATGAAATCAATAATATTTTTAATAAGTTTTATAGAATGGGAGACGAAAACACAAGAGCATCAAAAGGCACAGGATTGGGATTATACTTGGTGAAAGAAATATTGAAATTACACAAAGCAAAAATAGAGGTGTTTAATTTAAAGAAAAGTGGAACCTGCTTTAAATTAACATTTTAAAACAAAAAAATATATGACAAAAAGAATTTTATTAGTAGAAGACGAAGAAAGTTTACATGATTTATTAAAATTAAATTTAGAACTAGATGGCAACAAAGTTATTGGTGTGAAAGATGGCGAGCAAGCTTTAATGCGATTTGAAGGCGAGCAATTTGACTTAATAATATTAGATGTTATGTTGCCAAAAATTGATGGTTTTTCAGTTTGCGAAAGCATCAGATTGAGAAACAAAGAGGTACCCATCCTTTTTTTATCAGCCAAAAACCAAGCAGAGGACAGAATATCTGGGCTCAAATTGGGTGGCGATGACTATTTATCAAAACCATTTAATTTGGAAGAACTACAATTACGGGTTGGTAATTTATTAAATAGAAATAGTAAGAAATCTAATTCAAATACAGCATCAGAATCGCAAGCAAACGAAATATATTTTGGTCCTAATTATGTAAACTTTGATACCCACGAGGCAAGAGGAGTTAATGGAAATGTTACCCTCACAAAAAAAGAAATTTTATTGTTTAAATTATTGGTTGAACATAAAAATGAAGTGGTCAGTAGAGAGAAAATTTTACAAACAGTTTGGGGTTATTCTGTATTTCCATCAACACGAACCGTAGATAATTTTATTCTCTCTTTTAGGAAATATTTTGAATTAAACCCTAAAACACCTAAATTCATAAAATCTATTCGTGGATTTGGTTATATTTTTGATGATCATGGCAGCTGATATGATTTTTGTGTTAAAGTACATAATTTATTTCTTTGTCATTTTTATGTCATTTTAAATAGAACCGCTCTCAAACACAAAGTTTTCAGTTACTTTTGCACCACTTAAAAATCACAATCAAAATGAAAAAAATTATCCTTACAATTTTAATGTTTGCAACATCTATTAGTGTCTTTTCACAATGTCCAACCAATGATAGTACTACTATGGGTCCAAATGGAGGAAATGATGTTTTCTACAGTTTAAAAAATAAAGTTGTTTCAACAGTAGTAAATAATAACTGGCACATGGCAATTTCTGTTATGCGTAGTCAATTTCCAAGTAATCCATCCTCTGGCGTTGCAATTAGAATAAACTCTGGCGTGCTTGGAATGACCGTTTCAAAACTACCAAACTCTCAATCAGTCTCAAATTGGAGAAACATTGACACTACAGGTTTATATGCTTTGCCCAAATTAATAGATTCGGACTCTTCATGGTATATGTCTGCATTTACAGCTGGGTACTCAGGTGCAAATCCATTTAATTTTATTTGGGGGAACTACAACACAAGTTCGAAAAACATAGATGGTAGTAATATTTTTATTTTAAAAAATCAAACCAATACGATTGTTAAAAAGGTATTTATTCAACAATTAACTTTTGATACCATGTGGAATATCATCATTTCAAATATTGATAATTCTGATTCCGTGAATTTAAAAATCAGAAAAGGAGACTATCCAAACAAAATGTTTGTCTATTATAATCTAGTTACAGATAAATTAATAGATAGAGAGCCTATCTTAAATACTTGGGATTTATTATGGACAAAATATAACACTTTTGCATCAAGCAGCATGGGAAGTGGTGTAATTCCAGTAGTTGGCGTTTTAAGAAATCCAAACATTACAGTTGAAAGAAATGTTGGGAAAAAATGTGATCAAGTGTGGTTATTTAATAAAACATCGGTCGTTAACCCAAAAATCTCTTTAATTGGTCATAATTGGAAAAAACACCTTGGTGGTGGCGTATTTGAAATAACAGATACCTTTGTTTATTTTATAAATACAAATTCAACCACCTATAAATTGACATTTAAAGGTTATGTTGGTGGCGGATCAACAAAATCAAAATTTAATGTATATGAATCAACTTTATCAATTAACGAAAATAGAATTAGCAAAATTAATATTTTCCCAAATCCAGCAAATAGTATTGTTACGATTAAAAGTGAACTTCCTATTAATAAAGTGCAAGTTCTTGACATGATGGGAAAAGTTGTTTTTGTTTGTTCTTCTAATAGTTTTGATGTTTCGCAATTGGCATCCGGTATTTATGTGATAAATGTTCAAACAGAAAACCAAACTTTCCAAACCAAATTAATCAAAGAATAATTGTACTTCAAGTATTTCAATAAGTTATTCCTCCTTTATGTTTTGAGCAATTCCGTTATCGGTTTTGCTCAAAATGAGGATACAATGATTTGGAATCCAGTAATCATAACAGGAGAAATCACCCGTACAACGGCTTCTCAAACGGTTCAAAATGTAAGAGTTATCAATAGAAAAATGATTGAAACGCAGGGCGCTGTTAATTTAGCAGATTTGCTTTCAAAAGAGTTAAACATTAGGGTTGGTAACGACAATATTCTTGGTAGTTCCATGAGTTTACAAGGGATTGGTGGACAAAACATCAAGATATTGTTAGACGGTGTTCCTTTGGTTGGAAATGAGGCTGGCAATATTGATTTAAACCAAATTAATTTAAATAACATTGAAAGAATTGAGATTATAGAAGGCCCACTTTCCGTTATTTATGGTACAGATGCCTTAGGCGGAGTTATAAATTTAATATCTAAAAAGATTGAATTAGAAAAACTTTATGCACTAAACACAAATTCATATTATGAATCTATTGGAAGGTATAATTTTGGATTTGGTGGAGCAATAAAATTGGATAAATTGAATTTTTTTGGTAATTTCAACAGAAATTTTTCAGATGGATATTCTCCAGACCAGTCGAGGGTTATGTTGTGGAAACCAAAGTCTCAAGTTTTTGGAAACATTGGCATTCAATCAGACATTAACTCAAAATTAAGATTCAAATTTAAAACAGAATTATATTCCGAAAAAATTGAAAATAGAGGAACTCCTGTAATTAACCATCAAGAGGCTTATGGTTTTGATGAATACTTTATTACCAATCGTAGTTCTACTGCTTTAGAGTTAAATTACAAACAGAATCGTAAAACAAATTGGAATATAATTTCCGCAATCGGATTTTATCAAAGAGATAAAATTACCTATAGAAAAAATCTTGAAACTTTGGAATTAGATGT
>JBDNIM010000461.1:0-1788 GCA_041688295.1 Bacteroidia bacterium | reverse complement strand
TTCTTAACTTGTAGTTAAGGTTTCCAATGTAAATTCTCATTTCAATAAGCGGTTTAAATTAATTTGTATTACAAAAATAAAACATTGTGATTATAATTCCTATTTTATTTTTCCAATTAATTTTTTGGCTTGCTTATATTCAATTCCCTTTTTCTAATTCATTTTTAATTTTGTTGCTAACAAATAGTCTGTGTTCTTTGGTTTCTCCTGTTGAACTTGCTGCGGCTCCTTGCATCATTTTTTGAATGTTTCGCAACTGAAACTCCGCTCTCGATGCACTAATATAATCATACATTGGCAATTTTGTCATGTTCATTAAAGCATTAATATATAATATTTGAAGGTTTTGTCTGTAAGTGTTTACGCTGCCGTTCATGTCTTTTAAGAAAATGGCATTCGTCATATCCTTTAAAACATCATTCAATAAATAAGTGTTGCCATAGTTTTTGCTTTCTGTAATTCTTTTGGTGGTGTTCGGGTGTAAAATATGTGATAATACAGCCACTTGAATATTCATTACCCTGTCATTTAGTTTTGGTTCTTCAGATTTAGCAAAGAAACCAAAGCCTCTTCTTTGCTGCTGCAAATAGGGGATAAGAGTAACTGGAAAATTAAAAGCTTCGGGATCAAATACATTGGCTGTTAAAAAAGCCATTGCCTTTTTTTGAGTTTCTATCGGCACTGCTTCATAAGGTTTATTAGCGCTTTTTTGGTTAGGAAATGATCTGTCAACATAGATGCCGCCAATATATCTAGAAACAACACCTGCCTGAATACTCCATTCTGAGGTTAAGGTTAAAAAACTATTTCTCAAACTTTCGTAGCTTTCTTCTTGATTAATCTCTTTTTTATCCAATTTTATCAATAAAGATTTTATTAAATCCACTCTTTCCGTTGCAAATCCAATGGCATCGCTACTCATGTCGCCAATCATTACGCGTGGGTCAATGGCTTTTCCGGGCGAGCGCATATCGTCTGCATCGTTACCAAAACATAAAGAAGGCTCGGTGCTTCTGTTCAAAATATCGTTCCTTCTTTTTAGCGATTTCGCTTCGTCATTCTCTTGATAGTAACCAAATTCAATGGCCCATAAATCATAAGGTCCTGGCTTGGTGGTAAAATATTGACATTTTTTGTCTGCTCGGTTGCTAAAATTAGCCGCTGGATAATCCATTACACTGCCAATTAAGCCAATATCTGTTGTTTTTTTAATGTCATATAAATCATCAACACTATGAAGATGTGACGCACGCATATTGTGATTCAGTCCTAAAGTATGCCCAACTTCGTGCAAAACTAAATAATATAAGGACTGTTTAATAAACTCATCGTTTGTTTCAGTAGATTGATTGGTTAATTGCAAAAAGGATTTTCCTAAATTGTTTTGAACATTTAATAAATCGCCTGCCATACAAGAATGCCCGTCTTCGTTGTGTTCTGTTTCTAATAACCATTCAAATCCAGCCTTTTCAAACACAGATTTGCTTTTTAATTTATTGGTAATAAAAATCCATTCTAACATGATGTCTGCACCTAAAATTTCGCCTGTTTTAGGATTAACAAAACTAGGGCCATATCCGCCAAAAGGAGGCTCGGGGCTACTTGTCCATCTCAAAACATTGTATCTTATATCGCCAGCATCCCAATCGCATGAATCTGGTTGTTCAAATATTTGAACAGCATTTTTAAATCCAGCTTTTTCAAAAGCAATGTTCCAATTTAAAATTGCAGCCATTATTACAGGTCTAAATTCTTTTGGTGTTGTGTTTTCTATCCACCAAGTAATAG
>JBDNIM010000460.1:0-5160 GCA_041688295.1 Bacteroidia bacterium | reverse complement strand
CTAAAAGATAAATTTAACCAAAGAGTAATTACACAAATAATTATTAACCAATACACCATCCACCAATTTAAAATGGACTGTTCGTTTCTTTAGAAACCTTGTTATAAACAATTTTATCCATTAAAAGGGGGAAGAATTTATTTAAATAGTAGAGCATTTTGCCTTCCAAACTCATGTATGTATAGGATTTTCGTTTTTCTATGGCTGCTATAATATTGGTGGCTACTTTTTCTGCCGACATCAGTTTTTGTTCGTTTAGAGGGCTCTCCGATTGCGCGTTTCCATTGGAGTTTAGTGCGCTATTTCTTATATTTGAGGCCGTGTAGCCGGGGCAAGCAATCAAAACATGCAAGCCTGTTTTTAGGTTTTCTATTCTTAAAGATTCTAAAAAACCGTGTAATGCAAATTTTGAGGCCGAATAGCCTGTGCGGGCCGGCAACCCTTTGATACCAGCAATAGACGAAACGCCCACAACGCTGCCTTTGGTTTTTAATAAATAGGGCAGGGCGTATTTTGTGCAATAAACAGCGCCCCAAAAATTCACTGCCATGAGTTGTTCTAAAACATCAGTTTTACAGTCGTTGAACAAAGCACGCATGCTGATGCCTGCGTTGTTTATTAACACATCAATGTGTTTAAACTTTTCAATGGTTTGGTTGATGAGGTTTTCGCAATCTGTTTTTTTGCTAACATCGCAGCTTGTTACGAGAATTTTTGCACCCAAATTTTCACATTCTTTAGCTATTTCATTTAGTTTTTCAACAGATCGAGCAGCTAGTACAATTTGCCATTTTTTTTTAGCATATTCTATTGCCAAGGCCGCTCCAATTCCTGAAGATGCACCTGTGATTACAACAGTTTTGTTCATTTTTTTGTTGGATTATTTTTTCCAGATAATGTCTGTGCCATCTACAGGCAGTTCGGGGTAATCTATGTCAATTCCGTCCAAACAATATTCTATAGCATCTTCCAAATAAGCCATCATTACTTGGCTTTCGTTTTCCCAATTATCGTCTATAATGCCGTGGTAAACAAGTTCTCTTTTGGAATTAAATAAAAACACATCTGGGGTTTTTTCTGCGCCAAAACTTTTTGCCACAGATTGGTCTTCATCTTTTAGGTAATAAAAATGTGGGGCCAACTTATCGGCCATAAATAGCTTCATAAACTCTAAACTGTCCTTTGGGTTTTGGGTTGCATCATTAGGGTTGATGGCAACCATTGCAATATTATCTTCTTCATAAGAATGTGCTAGTTTTATTAATCTACCCCAATAGGAATTACTCTGTTTGCAATCATGCGACATGAAAATAATGCATAAAGCGTGTCTGTCTGCAAATGTGTAGTTTGAAATAATTTCGTTGTTTGTATTAACTAAATTAAAGTTACTTATTTTGTCTCCAATGTTCATAAAAAATATTTGTTTTTTGTTTAAAAAAATGTGGATGCGAATATGCAATAATTCTTTTACTTTGAAAACTAAATTTTAATCACATGAACCCAATAAAATCGACACTTGTTTTTGGCGCATCAACAAATACAGAGCGTTATTCTTACTTAGCACTTAAAATGTTGGTGGAAAACAATATTAAAACGCATGCTTTTTCCATTAAAAAAGGGGAAATTTTTGGCGTTCCGTTTCAAAATGATATAAAATCTTTTGAAAATCAGGATATTCATACCGTTACACTTTATATGAATCCAACCAATTTAAAACCATATTGGGATGATATTGCAAAAATAAATCCTAAAAGAGTCATCTTTAACCCCGGCACTTTCGATTCGGGGTTTGAATCCTTTTTGAACGAAAAAAATATAGAAACCCTTGAAGCATGTACTTTGGTTTTGCTCCGCACCAATCAATTCTAGCCTTAAATTATAGAATTTGATTTTTGGCGGCTAAAAAAATCTTATATTTGCAACCTTTTTTAACAATTTTATGAATCCCGAAGAACATTTCAAAAACATTATTTCACATAGCAAAGAGTATGGTTTTATTTTTCCGTCAAGCGATATTTATGATGGATTGAGTGCCGTTTATGATTATGGACAAATGGGTGTCGAATTAAAAAAAAACCTTAGAGAGTTTTGGTGGAAAAGCATGGTGCAAATGAACCAAAACATTGTTGGCATTGACGCTTCCATTTTCATGCACCCCACAACATGGAAAGCAAGCGGGCATGTGGACGCATTTAATGACCCCTTGATTGATAACAAAGACAGCAAAAAAAGATACAGAGCCGATGTTTTAATTGAGGAGCACATTGCTAAAATTGAAGCAAAAGCACAAAAAGAAATCGACAAAGCAAAAGCCAAGTTTGGCGAAACATTTGACGAAGCCCTTTTTAAAATAACAAACCCTCGTGTTTTAGAATATTCTAACAAAGCCAAAGCCATCGAATTGCAATTTAAAAAGGCTTTAGAGGACAATTTGTTAGAGGAAATTAAGCAAATAATAATTGATTGTGAAATTGTTTGCCCTATTTCAGGTTCTAAGAATTGGACTGAGGTTAGACAATTTAATCTAATGTTTTCTACGCAAGTGGGTTCGCTTTTAGAAGACTCGAACACCATTTATTTAAGACCCGAAACCGCTCAAGGCATTTTTGTAAACTATTTGAATGTGCAAAAAACAGGCAGAATGAAAATTCCGTTTGGCATCGCACAAACCGGCAAAGCCTTTAGAAACGAAATTGTTGCAAGACAATTCATTTTCAGAATGAGAGAATTTGAACAAATGGAAATGCAATTTTTTGTAAAACCTGGAACAGAAATAGAATGGTATGAACATTGGAAAGCCAAGAGAATGTCATGGCATCAGGCGCTGGGTTTTGGTAATAAATATAAATTTCACAACCATCTTAAACTAGCACACTACGCAAATGCGGCTTGCGACATTGAATTTGAATATCCATTTGGTTTTAAAGAATTGGAAGGCATTCACAGCCGCACAGATTTTGATTTAAAAAAACATGAAGAATTTAGCGGAAAAAAACTACAGTATTTCGACCCAGAATTAAATGAAAATTATGTGCCTTATGTAGTAGAAACATCCATCGGTTTAGACAGATTGTTTTTGGCCGTATTGTCAGAATCCTTAAAAGAAGAAACCCTTGTGGATGGCAGTAAAAGAACTGTTTTAAGCCTTCCGTTTGCACTATCACCGATAAAAGTTGCTGTTTTGCCGCTCGTAAATAAAGATGGATTAGCAGAAAAAGCAGAAGAAATTGTAAGTTTGTTAAAATATGATTTTAATGTTCAAACAGAGGCCAAAGATGCCATTGGGAAAAGATACAGAAGAAATGATGCAATTGGCACCCCATATTGCGTTACAGTTGATTACGAAACATTAGAAAATCAAACAGTAACAATAAGAAATAGAGACACAATGCAGCAAGAAAGAATAAAAATAGATGCGTTAAAAACTTTGTTGACAAACACATTAAGTATGTCCGTTTTATTGCATAAATGTTGATAGGAATAAACTTTCTCAAACTTTTTTAAAATAAAATGTGTTTTTTTTCGTTAATTATAATAAAATGTATTATTTTCGTCCATTGTATTTAATAAAAATGAAATATATTAATCCAATTCTATTTACTTTAATTTTAATCCCAATGATTACTTTTGCCCAACGAGCAAAAAAAGAAGCTTCCCTAGACTTTGGGTTATATCTGGGAGCGTCTAATTATATGGGTGATTTTAGCCAAGGTCTAATGCCCGTTTTCGGAGAAACCAAACCTGCAGGAGGGATTGTTGCGCGATATAATAATGGCCCCGATCTCTCATTCAAAGGCACAGCTTTATACGACAGAATTGCAGGCGATGATTATAATTTCGATTCAGATCCAGCTAGAAAAAGACGGAATTTAAGTTTTAAATCAGATATTGTTGAGTTTTCTGTTCAAGGTGAGTGGAATATCAGAGGATACGAAAACACCCGTTCAAGCTATGCTTGGACCCCTTATCTTTTTGCAGGAATCTCAGTTTTTAGATTTAATCCCAAAGCAGAGTTTAATTATGTAAGTGGATTGCACGAACCTAGCCTTCAAGCCCAAGATGGTAAATGGATTGAACTTCAACCATTGGGAACAGAAGGGCAAGAAACTACTGAATTTAATGATAAAAGACGATATTCATTAACCCAAGTTAGTATTCCAATGGGTTTTGGCTTAAAATTTCAATTAAGCGATCATTGGGCTTTTGGCTATGATTTTGGTGTTAGAAAAACTTTTACAGATTATTTAGACGATGCCTCTACTGTTTATGTTGATGATATTTATGTTTTAGGCGCCAATGGTCCAATAGCCCAAGCTTTGAAAGATCGCAGTCTTGAAATTGGGCAAACAAAATTTGAAAACAATGAAAAAAGAGGCGGTGCTGGAAAAGATTGGTACATTATAACTGGATTAACCCTAACTTATAGAATCCTAGGTAAAAAAACAGAATGTTTTAATTTTTAAAGCCTATAGTTTTAAAACTACTAAATGCGTTTTATTTTAATCTTTCTTATTGCTTTTTTTACAAGTGTTTACAATCCCCTTTCTGCTCAAAAATATAGAAATGGAATAACAGAATTTGGTATTTTTTTAGGTGGAGGAAATTATTTTGGCGATTTAGCGCCAGAGATTGTTTTGAATGAAACAAAGCCAGCCTTTGGTATTTATCAAAAAACCCATCACACGAAATATTTTTCAAGTAGATATCAACTATTATACACCCAAATTTCGGGGGATGATAAAAATTTCAAGTCTAATGCTTATCGAAATATAAAGTTTAAATCCGACATTGTAGAAATGTCATATATCTCAGAATTTAATTTCAAGCCTTATGGAATTAATGTAAAAGAAGGAAAATCTACCTTTTTTGTTTTTGGGGGAATAAGCCTTTTTTATTTTAATCCTCAAAGGAAAATCAATGATAAAGACTTTCTAGATTTAAGAGATTTTGGAACCGAAGGACAAAATATTAACCGCAAACGCAAATACCCCTTAATCCAACCTGCAATAATATTAGGAATTGGTCAAAAAATGAATTTAGGGAGAAAATGGGTTTTGGGATTGGAAATAGGATTCAGAAAAACATTTACTGACTATTTAGACGACACCAAAAATGTTTATGTAGATTATGCAACAATTAACAGGATGCAGGGAAACTCCG
>JBDNIM010000459.1:0-2660 GCA_041688295.1 Bacteroidia bacterium | reverse complement strand
TAAACCATTAACCTTTTCAGTCATTAATTTAACGTTAGAGCCTTTTTTTGTTGCTGTAATTCTGAAACTGCCGCCATTAATATCATTAAAATCTACATCTACAAATTCAAATCCTACCCTTTCGAACATCCATGAAATTTGTTTTAATGAATAGTATTCTAAATGCTCGTGACAAACTGTGTCATAAGAATTAGTTTTAAGCATAAAAGGCATATAACTTTGTTCGAACACCCAAATTCCATTTTCATCCAATGAATCATATATATCTTGAACAAATTTCAAAGGGTTCTCCAAATCATAGAACATGGCAATAGAAGTAATAACTTTGGCTTTTTTGCTAAAATGTTTGTTGTAAACTTCTGCACTGAAAAAATCTACGATGTTATTAATATGGCTTGGATAATATTTCTTAAATTTATTGGAAGTAGGATCAATTACATTTAAGTTTAGTCCTAATGTATTATCATAGTTTCGCATTAATGTAGAATCATTTCCTCCAATATCTATAATAATATCATCGGCTGCGGGTTGAACATGTTTTAATAAATTATCTACAATGCTTTTTAAATGCCTAACCATTGATTGGTTTAATCCAGACCTATATCCGTAATTTTCACCATACATTTCAGAACTATCATAAGAGTGATTCAATTGAACTAACCCACAACAGTTTTCTGGTTCGTTAGAATTAAAGCATTTTACCAATTCAAGAGGACCGCAGGTAATTTTTGCGGTTTTGTTTTTTGGGAAAACTCCAGTTAATGTTTGCTCTCCTAACTTTAAAACAGAAACAAGTTCATTATTATTACACAATCTACAGCTATTAATTTGTTTGTACATAAATTTTCTGCAAATATAATAAGTAATTCAAATTTATAACAAAACTTTAATCAATTCATTTGGAGAATATTTTTCTGAAACCATTAATGAATTTCCTTTGAGCTTAATTAACTTAAAATTATTATTTATTAAATCCTCCAAAACAACCTTTAGATGCTCATAATCATCGAACTTTAAGACTGAATCCGTGAAGTTACTATCTAAAATAAATTCTTTGGGAAACAATCCCGGCTTTGCACATCTAACCATGTTAAAAACTGTTGCAGTTTCCTTGTTCTGAGGTGTTTTTGAATTGGTGTCAACATGTATATTGCTTAAAATGATGTCTGATTTATACAAATTTTCATCAAAGTCAATGTCATCTATAAAGGATGTGTAATAAATTATTTCAAATCCTTCTATAATCAATTTTTTAATTTCATTCTCAATTATTGATTCATCTGTCGGCAAAAAGCCCAAAAAATCAAATACTACATTATTTTGAAAAAAGTCTTTGTTTTTTCTTAAAACTTTAAACAACTTATTGTATTCTCTTCTTTTTTGCGACACAGAGCCAGGAATACAGACTCTCATTTTTTTATTATTTAAAGATAAATCCTTGTAATTATTTCCCTCAAAAATAATACTAGGAAAAATAATAGTATTGTCTTCAACTTTTACATATTTACTTAAGTGAAATTTTTGAGATTCACTTAAAATAATGAAAAATGTATTTTTTCGATATAACAAATATTTAATCAGTTTTTTTTGGGAATAACTAAAATATATCTGTTTTAATGCATACTTTATTTGTCTATAAATAATTTCAAATTCTCCTTTTAAAATAATATTTGCAAGTTGTTTTGTTTCATAAATTATTGTCGAATTAAACCATAAATCAATATTATGAAAATGAAAATAAATTTTACCCATAAATTTAAGAGAGAAGTCATAAAAATAATTAAAGTATTTGGTCACAGTATTAAAATGCACTCTATCTAAATTGTCTCCTTCAATTTTGGCAAACAGGTTTTTTGGTTTATTTTCTAATAAATGAATGATAATTTTAGAATTGTTTGCTATTTCATTTTTTAAAATACTAAAAACTTTTGGAGTGATATATAAATATATTTGAGTGTTTTTATTTTCTAAATATGTCTTGATTAATGAGTTAACTATCATATAGTGGCCGTCAACGCAAATTTCTACTATTCCTACTTTCATTTTTTTTGTCATTTAAACGTTAACACACTTTTAAGTGATTGGTAATTGAGGCTAATTTTTCGTATTGATTGATTGTTTCGTCAACAATCAATACATTCCAATCTTTTACTAAGGAAATAAAGGCATCATTTTTTTCTATCATTATTTTATTGCAATTATACTTTCAAATTTTATTAATTACAACATTAAAATTTGCCTTATCTCAACAATGTGAAAGTGCCTCTTAAATATCGCATAATGCCAAAGCAGTCTCTGTATTTAATAAGGTATAAATAAATACCTTCTTGCACAATTTCGTTTTTATAGTTGCCATCCCACCCTAGTTTGGTGGCTTTGTTATCAAAAATCATTTCGCCCCAACGGTTGAAAATCTGCATGTTTATGATAGTGTCTATCTGTTTTTCAGGAAAATAATCGTTAATGGCATTTGCATTTGGCGAAAAAGCATTGGGCATTGACAGCGTACAAAAACATTCTTTTCTTAAAATCTCAATACTGTCTCTGAAAAATCCGCAACTATTGCTTTTTTGAACCCAATAAACACCCACTTTCTTAATTTTGATATCTGGTAGTTTGCCGCCATTCGACCATAAGAAGCTTGTGCCATTGATAAGTTT
>JBDNIM010000458.1:0-6003 GCA_041688295.1 Bacteroidia bacterium | reverse complement strand
TCAGACAAACACGCTCCCAAATTATTTTCAACCAAGTTTTGCAGCCATTGGTAGCCTTCAATTTGATAGTTTCTAAGGGTGCATTTTAATCCTTTTGGCAAGCCGAATGTTCTTGAACTTATTAAGGGTTTATTATCAACAGCGATATCCAAGGCATCTAATATGCCAAAGTGGTGTTTTTTTATTTTCACACCTTCGTTGGTTTCTATGGCGGCATCCATCAAACTGTGGTATTTAATAAACCACTCTTCAGGAATGACAGCAATGTTTCCATCTGGCAACAAAAACTCTTTTTGCCCTTTCAATATATGGTATTTTAATTTTATAAAAGGAATTTTAAAATCCCCGAAACATACAACAGCTTCTAAATCAAACCAATCCAATTGTTTATTTATGGCTAGGTTAAGCGTTGTGCTACCAATAAAAAATTTGTTTTTTAGATTGCTTTGGTCAATTTTAAAACCAGCACTTATTAAATCTATTTCATGATTGTTTAATAACTCTATTAAATGGGTAGCATTTTTTTTCGATTTAAAAATAGCCCCTTCATGTTGCACAAAGTCATGCATGCTTAAAATTTCTACCATTTTGTTTTCCCAATCCTTTGAGCGGGCAACCCGATGAAAAACATAGTCTTCTTCTTCTTTTTTTAAAATCACAGAAACCATTTTATTAGAATTGTGCGAAAACTGATAATTTCCGTATTCATAAATTAAAGCCAAGCATAAGCTATTATCCAAAAAAGTCGTTATTTTTAATATTGCTTTTGCTCTAAATTTTTCTGTTCTTATTTCAAAACAATCTGAAAACACATCATATTGCTCAATTAATGGTTTAACAAACTTTTCGTAATAGACAGGAATACTTGTTTGAGGAATTAAAATGTACTTTTTGTTTATAAACGGTGCAATTTTTTTTCCATCCACTTGGTTACTAAAAAAGAATAATTTGTTTTCGTACAACATGAGGGCAGGTTCTGTTAGAACAATGTCTGAATTATTAATGTTTAGGTTCAGTCTTTCTTGATTCAGCTTTATGGTCGCAAAATAATTGGTACCCAAATCGTTTTTCTTGAAATGAAACAAAATACTTGCTTTGGTTTCTTCAATTTTAAGTTTTTTATGCGTGTAGTTTTTGTCTTTTTCTAGATAAATAGAATCATTGCCAATGTTTTGAAATATTTTTACAAGTCTTTTTTCTATGTATGGTCTAACTTTTTTCTCCAACTCTTTGTCAAAAATTCGAGAATAAAAGTCTGCGGTTTTATATTCTTTTTTGTCTGGATTAAATTTCTTTAAAATTGTTTCTGGATTAATTTCTTCTATTAATTTTAAATTTGCGAGATGGTTTTCATTCAATCTAAAATCTGTTTTTGTATTTGCATAAATTTTTTGAGATTGCAAACCTAAAGAGCCATTGTTCATAATTTTTACCGCAACTAAATCTATTAAAAACCCAAGTTGTGGATGCTTTGAAAGTGCATATAAAATTTGATATGGTTCTTGTGTGTTTAATCTCAACGCATTCGTTTGTTTAAAAAATGAACCAACAAATTTATGTTAAATTTATATTAAATTGAGAAAAAAATGACAAAAAAAAACTCAACCCTTTTGGGCTGAGTTTTTTGTATTTTAAGATTTAACTATTATTTAGTTTAAAACAAATTTAGTTGTTCCTGTGTAATTATTAGTTGTCATTGTGCAGCTATATATGCCTTTAGACAAACCTTCAGTGTTTAAAGTAACATCGAAGTCGCCAGCAGCTAAATCAGATGAAATAGTTTTAACAACTTTGCCAGTAATATCTCTAACTGTGTAAGTAACCAATTTGCTGTCAGTTAATTTTACTGGAACAAAAACTTCGCTTGAACCATTGTTAGGATTAGGATAAATATTTCCAATTCCGTTTCCATTAGCATCAACGTTTTTAACATTCAATGTTTGAGTTGTTAAATGATATTGAGTAGCATCAAATAAGGTATTTGTAAAAATAGTGCCTGGTAAGTATGATTGCCAAATACCAAAGTTTCTGCCAAAACCTACCTGAAAATTAGTTAAAATAGTATTGTTTATGGCCATTGGGTCAGAATTATCAACAGTTACACCTGCGGCAGATAAAATTCTAACAGCATACATGTTGTATTTGTTTACCCAAGTAGAGCCATTGTATGCAAGACCAGTGTCTCCTAAATTAGGTTTTTTCATTGGTTTAAAAGTAATAGTATGAGCAACAACACTTGAATTAATATTAGAAGTATTTACATTTATTGTAGCACCTACTGGCGCAGAAATTCCTCTACCTCTAAAGTTAGAATTAGCACCATCTAAAAATACGCTATCTTTGAATGCTTTGGTTAAAAATATGGTGTCAGTTTTAAACGCAGCAGTATTTCTTCTTGTTCTCCAATTAAAGGTTGATCTTTTTGGCGCAACGGCATAATATGTTTTACTTGGATCAGCAGTATAAACATAATTTGTAGCATCTAAAGCAGATGGAAGGAAATATTGAATATAGGCAGTGTCAACAATTTCCACCATTGTAGCACCTTTCATCATAGAATCAACATTTCTAATGTAAAATTGAATAAATGCAATTGAATCCCAAGTGTAAGAATTGAATTTTGAAAATCTTACAGGATTGTTCCCAAATACCTCATCTCTTGGGTCGTTTGCTCTTCCTATAACATGAAAACCTATTCTGTTTTTAACGCCAAGTTCAGAAACTGTGTTTAGATTAGTGTCAGGTTGCATAAAAAACACAGAACCTCTTAAAGCAGAAGCGTTAAAGTCATTGTATGCGCTGGAATAATCGAACCAGCCAGTACCTAAATCCCTTTTATTGTTATTAGGAACACTTTTTGGGTTAATGACATCATTTTTGTAAATAGGGTAGTTTGGGTTGGCGATTCTGCCGTTTAATTGAGCATTCAAACTTAAAAAGCTTAAACCCAAAATTGTGAATAGTAATTTTTTCATGTTATTTTTTTCTTATTTGTTTAAAATTAGACAACAAAAATATGCCAAAAGCTGCAATTATCTAAATAAAAGATTAATAATTTATTAACTTGTCGTTAATGGGCTGTTTGTCAAATAATTACAAATCTCCTTTTATTGGTCTAATTAATATTTCTTCCATGCAAGCACTGTCTTTTATTGTCCAAGCTGCAAAAATAACATCTGCTATATTGCTTGGTTTAATAAATCGCTCCTCGGGCAGGTCTGTTCCATGCCAACTATCTGTTAATGTGGCTCCGGGCAAAACTGCGCTCACATTAATTCTTTTTTCTATACACTCTTGCCTCAAAACCTTTGTAAATCCTAAAAGTGCGTGTTTTGATATGCAATAGCTGCCTCCATTTATATAAGGTGTGATACTTGCTGTGGAACATATATTAAAAATGTACGATAAATCTACTTTTTCTAGTAAGCAAATCAAACTGCGTGTGAAATAATAGGGCGCACCAATGTTCAAAGCCATTTGTTTTTCGTAGGCACCTTCTTCCTCTTCTAGCGTTTTGCCAGGAATAAAAACACCCGCGTTATTTACTAAAATATCAATGGAAGAAACCAATTTCTGGATTTCATTTGCACAGAATAAAACCTCGTTTTTATTTTCAAAATCATAGTTTAAAGAAATGAAATTTTCTGGATAGTTGCTTATTAAGTCTTGAACATTTTTGCTTGTCCTAGAAACAGATATTACTTTAAATCCATTTTTTAATAATTTTTCGCAAATGGCCTTCCCAATCCCTTTTGAACCACCGGTTATAACTGCTGTTTTTTGCATGTTTACAAAAGTAAGACTTTCGGTTTTAAAAAAAGGAACAAATATTTAATTGATTTTATGTATTTTTGAACACTTATTTTAGTTAATGAATTTACAGTTTTTCTTTCATTTTGGTCGTTATTTATTGTTTTTAAAAAGCATGTTCACTAAGCCCGAACGGTGGGATATATTTTTCATCCGTTTAAAAGACGAAATGTATAAAATTGGCGTTGGCTCATTGCCCATTGTTGCCATCACGGCTTTGTTCATTGGCGCGGTAACTACGGTTCAAACAGCCTATCAGTTGGTGAGCGGTTTAATTTCAAAATCTGTAATTGGCTCGATTGTTTCCGATAGCACAATGTTGGAGCTTGGACCAACTATTTCTTGCCTTGTTTTGTCTGGTAAGGTGGGCGCACATATAGCTTCAGAAATTGGGAATATGCGAATTTCCGAACAAATAGATGCGTTGGATGTAATGGGAATTAATGCCTCTGGGTATTTGGCTTTACCCAAAATTTTGGCTGGAGTTATTATGATTCCAATGTTAAATATTATTGCAATTAGCCTAAGTATTTATGGTGGATATGCGGCTGGCGAATTGTCTGGAATTTTAACCCATGATGAGTTTGTTGGGGGTGCACGAAGCACTTTCAAGGGTTTTACCCTACTTTTTAGTTCAATTAAAGCATTTACATTTGCTTTTTTAATAACCTCCGTAAGCAGCTATCATGGATTTTATACAAAAGGAGGCGCTTTGGAAGTTGGGGAGTCTAGCACAAAAGCGGTTGTTTATAGTGCGGTTTTGGTCTTGTTTTTTGATTATTTATTAGCAGAATTATTATTGTAATATATAATGATAGAAATACAAAATATAAATAAAAGTTTTGATGACAAACAAGTTTTGTTTGACATTAATGCAAAGTTTTTGAAAGGAAAAAATAATATTATTATTGGTGCTAGTGGCGGTGGAAAAAGCGTTTTAATGAAATGTATGGTGGGGCTAGAAAAACCACAAACCGGGAAAATATTTTTTGATGGACGCGAAATTTTAATTGCAGATGACGATGGAGTGAGAGAAATAAGAAAAGAAATTGGTATGTTGTTTCAAGGCACTGCATTGTTTGATTCTTTGACCGTTGAACAAAATATTGAGTTTCCGCTAAGATTTTTTAGCAAAATGACCCCTAAAGAACGCAAAGAAAGGGTTAATTTTTGTTTAGAAAGGGTGAATATGGTGGGGGCAAACAAAAAGTATCCAAGTGAAATTAGTGGTGGAATGAAAAAAAGAGTTGGTATTGCTCGCGCCATTTCATTAGATATTAAATATTTGTTTTGCGATGAGCCAAACAGTGGTTTAGACCCAATAACATCTAGGCTTATTGATGAATTGATTAATGAAATTACAATAGAATACCAAATTACAAATGTTGTTACCAGCCATGATATGAAAACGGTTTTTGATATTGGCGACCATATTTTGTTTATGTACAAAGGAAAGCTTTGGTGGGAGGGAGATAAGGAGGATTTTAGACACGCCATTAAAGAGGTAGAAGAGCTTAAGAAATTTATTGATGCTAGTTATTTTGAATAAAATAAAGATTTTTATATTTGCATTGGGTGTGTTTTTTTTCGCAGGTTGCGGATGCACAGCAGGTCCAGTTTCCTTTCAACTCACTGGTTTTGAAGTGAAAAAAGATAAGCGAAATTTCGCAACCGATGGGCAACTTAAAATAGATTTTAGGTTTTTGTCTGAAAAGAGAAAAGAAAAATCTCCTAGATGTTTAACTTACAATAAAGAACTTGCCGTTGGTATCGACTCGGATATTGTATTGAAAGATTCTGTTAAAGTATTGTGTGATAAAAAACTGTATTTTAATATAGAACTTCAGGCTAACACAAACCTTTTGTATTATAAGCTTACTCAAAATATATTGATGCCAGAGAGTATAAATACAAATTTAATTGGTGTTTATCTTCTTAATCTTGAAAATGTTCAGAAAGATTCGTTGCTAAAAAACAATCCATATAACTTTAAAATTCAGGTGCAAACCAATAATAAAATATTAACAGACACCATTAATATTACTTTCAAATAAATTATCATGATAAAGCATACATTTAGAATTATTCTTTTAATTGGATTTTCATTAATCCTAAAATCCCACAAAACGGATGAGGGCATGTTTCCACTCAGTCAACTGAACAAAGTTGATTTTAAAACCGCAGGTTTCAATA
>JBDNIM010000457.1:0-1511 GCA_041688295.1 Bacteroidia bacterium | reverse complement strand
GAATTTGGCTCCGCAATTTCGCACAACTCTTTTATATCGCCAATTTTGTTTGCTCCAAGTTCGACAATTGCAACCTGATGATCTGGCTTTAATTGCAGTAAAGTTAAAGGCACACCAATGTGGTTATTGAAATTCCCTTGGGTGCAGAAACAATTAAATTGGGTTGAAAAAACCGAATATAATAATTCTTTGGTGGTCGTTTTTCCGTTGCTCCCTCCTATTCCAATAATATTAACACCTAACTTATTTCTATGATAATTTGCCAGTTTTTGAAGGGTTAGTAAAACATCATCTACTAAGATCAACGCCTCATTTTCTTCAATATTTTCATCTATAATACAATATTTTGCATCTTTTTTCAATGCCTCAATTGCAAACAGATTGCCATTGAAATTGGCGCCTTTTAAGGCAAAAAACAGGGAGTTTGGCAATATATTTCTAGTATCTGTGCTAACTATTCCATCGCATTCTAAAAACTTTTTGTAGATATCTTCAATCATTGAGACGTATAATTATTAATTTTTCAAATTTAATTTTAAATTTCAGATTTACGCAACAAAAAATCACATCATTTTGACACCTTAAAAATAAACCAAAAAATTGAAAAATCTAATCTATTCTAATTGAACAAAAAGTATATATTTGCAATATAAATATTTATATATGTCTGTAATTGGAACTGTAATGAGCTGGTATTTTAAAAAGAAAGTAAGTTCGCTCGATTTTGCTATCAATAATGCAGCAGAAATTCAATTAAATGTTTTAAAAAGACTATTGAACGATGCCAAGAATACCGAATGGGGCATTAATAATCAATATAAAAATATTGAAAGTTACGAAGATTTTAAAACTCGCTTTCCAATTCAGGATTACGAAGACTTAAAACCATTTATTGAAAGGATAATGAAAGGTGAATCAAATATTCTTTGGCCAGGAGAAACAACATGGTTTGCAAAAAGCAGCGGAACAACTTGCGATAAAAGTAAATTTATTCCTGTAAGTTTCGAAACACTTGAGGAATGTCATTTTCAAGGAGGTAGAGATGTTCTGTCTTTTTATTGCCAAAACAAGCCTGAAACCAATGTTTTTGATGGCAAAGGCCTCTTAATTGGAGGGAGCCATAAAATTAATTCATTAAACGAAAATTCATTTTACGGAGATTTAAGCGCTGTTTTGATGAACAATATGCCAACTTGGGCAAACTTGATGAAAACCCCTGACAAATCAATAGCATTAATGGATGATTGGGAGGAAAAACTGGATAAAATGGCGCTGCAAGTTATTGATGAAGATGTTACATCAATTTCAGGAGTGCCCACTTGGACCATGATTTTATTAGAAAAAATACTGACACAAAAAGGTGTAACAAATATCCAAGAGATATGGCCAAATTTAGAGTTATACATTCATGGCGGTGTTAGTTTCACTCCATATAAAGCGCAATTTAAACGACTAATTCAATCCTCAAAAATGAATTATTTGGAAACTTATAATGCAAGCGAAGGATTTTT
>JBDNIM010000045.1:0-11492 GCA_041688295.1 Bacteroidia bacterium | reverse complement strand
GTTTTTGCTTCGCTATCATGTTAAATTATTTGCAAGGATTATGTTGTAAAAATAACGAATCTTGCAGATAAATAACAAACAATTTATGCACAATTAGTTGACTTATAAAGTTTTATGTGCTTTTTAAGGGACGACTAATTAAAGCTAAACACACGATGGAGAGGAAAATTAATTTTTTACTCACTAATGTTTATATTGATTTGATTGAGTGATACTTCGTGTTCATTTTTTTTAAGTTTACTCTTTTCGTTTTTCAGCTAACTGTATTTTTTGATTGGTAGAGTTCCGGTTTTTTTCGCCTTTAAAGTGTGCAAATTAAAAGAAATTTTTGATTCTACAAAGAAAATAATTTTCTTCCCAAAAAAAAGAGTGTTGATTTTCCTCAACACCCTTTTTTTTATAAAATTCTTTTAAAAAACCATTTACCCAAAATATTACCCCCAACTTTTCAGGGCAAACATTCTGTCAGAGTCTAAAATAATTTGAGAGTCATGCTCTCGCTCACAACTTACGAGTGAGCAGACTAACCGCCTCAGGCATCCCTAAATAAAAAAAGGCTGAAAATTATTTCAGCCTTTTATTTGTTTCCCTGTATTAAGTGAATAGACACTACCATTCCGCACCCGGATACGCTCTTTGTAAATATTGCATTTCGGCCAACACAAAGCCTAAATACTCAGAATGTATGCCTGTTTTGCCGCCTTTTTGAAAAAATGTGGAGCTTGGTTTTTCTAATGTAGCCTCCAACAGTATTTCATCTATTGTTTTTGTCCATGCCTTGTGTATGGTTTCTAAATTGGCACCAAATCCAAGCTGCTCGGCTTGGGTTTCTATACTTGTGGCGATAAAAAATTCGCCACTGTATTCCCACAATTCGTTCAATGCTGTTTGCACTTTTTCTTTGCTCACCGTTGTTCCATCGCCAAGTCTAATCATCCACTCATTGCTCCATCTTGCATGATAATTGGTTTCTTTCACAGATTTGTGGGCAATGGCTTTAATGTCTGTATTGTTGCTGTTGCACAATTCTGTCATCAATATATTATGAAAATTATCATAGAAAAAATGTTTTACAATGGTGTATGCCCAATCTTGGTTGGGTTGTTCTACCAACAAAGCATTTTTATATTGCAACACATCTCTTAAAAAAGCAATGCTGTCTTCGGTTTCTCCATTGCCTTTTAATCTGGCTGCCGCTGCAAATATGTTTCTGGCTTCGCCAAATAAATCGAGCGCAATATTTGTGAGGGCAATGTCTTGTTCCAAAACGGGGCCATGTCCGCACCATTCGCCATCTCTTTGCCCCTGTATTAAGCTATTATCTCCCAAATGAAGAAGATATTGGTATAAAATTTCAGTTTGTTCCATTAAAAACTACATGTGATTTAACTCTTCGGGCAGAATGTAAAAAGTAGGGTGCCTGTATATTTTATCTTCGGCAGGTTCAAAAAATGATTCGCTTTCTGAAGGTTCGCTTGCATGCAAATTATTGCTTTCCACCACCCAAATACTAACGCCTTCTAGTCTTCTTGTGTAAACATCTCTGGCATTTTCCAACGCCATTTTATAATCCGTTGCATGCAGGCTGCCAACATGTTTGTGATTCAAACCTTGTTTTGCTCTTATAAAAACTTCCCAAAGAGGCCATTCATTTTGATTCATATTTTTATGCAGCTTGAATTTTATGTTCTTCTCTTTTCTGTTTTTTGTTGCTGTATGCTGTGGCGGCTTCTCTCACCCATTCGCCATTTTCCCAAGCCGCAACTCTGGCTTTCAATCGTTGCTTGTTGCACGGTCCGTTGCCAGCCACTACCTGATTAAACTCGTCCCAATTGATAGTACCAAAATCATAATGTCCTCTTTCTTCGTTCCATTTCAAGTCTTTGTCCGGAATAGTTAGGCCTAAAATTTGCGCTTGCGGAACTGTCGCATCAATAAATTTTTGTCTTAACTCATCGTTGCTAAATCTTTTTATTTTCCATTTCATGCTTTGCGCACTGTTTGGCGAATTGTCGTCATTAGGCCCAAACATGGTGATGCTCGGCCACCACCAACGGTTCAAAGCATCTTGTGCCATCGCTATTTGCTCGGGTGTGCCTTTGCTTAAGGTTAACATTATTTCATATCCTTGTCTTTGGTGAAAGCTTTCTTCTTTGCAAACCCTTACCATAGCTCGTGCATACGGGCCGTAGCTTGTTCTGCACAAAGGCACTTGGTTCATAATTGCTGCCCCATCCACCAACCAACCAACGGCACCCATGTCTGCCCAAGAAAGCGTTGGATAGTTGAAAATACTGCTATATTTTGCTTTTCCGGTGTGCAATTCATTGTACATTTCATCTCTAGAAATTCCCAATGTTTCGGCTGCAGAATATAAATACAAACCGTGGCCTGCTTCGTCTTGAACCTTTGCCAGCAATGCAACCTTTCTTCTCAAATTGGGTGCTCGTGTAATCCAATTGCCTTCGGGCAACATACCAACAATTTCGCTGTGCGCATGTTGAGAGATTTGCCTAATCAAGGTTTTGCGATACTTTTCGGGCATCCATTCCCTTGGTTCAATTTTAATTTCGTTGTCTATTTTGTTTTGAAAAGATTCTTCAAGATTTATTTCCATGATGATTTTATTGGTTTACAAATTTAACAATAAACAATTTAAAATAAAAGTAGTTTTTATTTTAAATGATTTTTTTGGGTTAAAAAGTTGGGGTATAATTATAAGTTGATTTTAATTCGCTTAAAGATTTTTCTATCACTTTCACCTGCATTTTAATGTCAGTGTTGGGTCTATCATTAGCATTTCTTTTTTGTTTAACAATGGAATCAATAACATTCAATCCGCTAAACACTTCGCCATAAACGGTGTATTCTCCATTCAAGCTTTTTGTACCATTTTTATCCGCAACAATATAAAACTGACTGCCGCTAGATGCTTTTGCGGGGTTAGCAGTTCTAGCCGCTGCCAATCTGCCTTTCTCGTGCGTAATGTTAGCTTTTATCTCTGCTGGAATGGTATATCCAGGACCGCCAGAGCCGTCATTGTTTGGATCTGCATCTTTGCTATTTGGGTCGCCTCCTTGAATCATAAAGTTTGGAATAATTCTATGAAAAGTGGTGTTGTTATAAAAGCCTTCATCAGCTAGTTTTAAAAAATTAGCTCGGTGCAATGGCGTTTCTTTAAACAACCAAAGATACATGGTGCCAAAGGGAGTCGTCATTTCAATAACTTTTTCTTTAGGTTCTTCTGTTTTTGTTTCTTTTTTGCAAGAAGTAAGTACAAGTATCAAAGAAAGGGCGGTTATTTTTAAAATTGTGTTCATATTATTATTTGAGTATTTATGTTTATATTAATTTATATTTAAGAGTTCTACATCAAAAATCAAGGTCGCTTTTGGTGGAATTGGCCCTTGTGCGTTGTCGCCATAAGCCATGTTTGCGGGAATCAAAAACTTGGCTTTGCTGCCAGCATTTAATTGCATAAAACCTTCGTCCCATCCTTTAATCACTTGTCCCATTCCAACCGTAAATTCAAATGGGGTACCTCTGTCAACAGATGAATCAAATTTGCTGCCGTCTGTTAGAGTACCGGTGTAATGTGCGCTTATTTTTTGTCCAGATTTTGGTT
The DNA here is from genome assembly GCA_041688295.1 of Bacteroidia bacterium. Classification (GTDB taxonomy): domain Bacteria; phylum Bacteroidota; class Bacteroidia; order NS11-12g; family UBA955; genus JABMMZ01. Next base: position 7,867 of record JBDNIM010000045.1, on the reverse strand, counting down.
TTGCACCCGTGCCTTTTTCAGTTACCAAAATATACATGTCCTTGTGTTTTTTAGCTTCAGGATATTTGCTTTTTACCCATTTTTCAAAATCATCTGCCGATTGGCTAACACTGCTTTTTCCGTTTTGGTACTCATTAAAGATAGAAGCTGCATCAAAAGCCGTTGCGGTTGCACCCACTCTTTTATATGTTATCGAAATAATTTTGTCGCCTTGTGCAATTGCGTTTACAACATCTTGCCCTTGCAAAACATGCCCAAAAATAGTGTGTTTGTTGTTCAAGTGCGGTTGCGCAGCGTGTGTGATAAAAAACTGAGAGCCATTTGTGGTTGGTCCAGAATTGGCCATTGCCAAAACACCCGGTCCTTCAAATTTTAAAGAATTGTCAAATTCATCTTTAAAGTTATATCCTGGCCCGCCCATTCCGCTGCCATCCGGGTCGCCTCCTTGAATCATAAAATTAGGAATTACTCTATGAAAAGTAAGTCCATCAAAAAATGGTTTGCCTGCTGCTCTAAAAGTGTTTTTAATGTTTCCTTCCGATAGTCCAATAAAATTCGCTACTGTAATTGGTGTTTTTTCAAACTCTAAATCACAAATAATTATGCCTTTGGTGGTGTTAATTACAGCAATAATGGAATCTGTTTTTGGAACAACAACGGGTTCTTGGTAAACAAAATCAGTTTCTTCTGTTTTTGGGGCATTGTTGCATGCAACAATGGTTGATAATAAAATCAAGGATGTAAAAATTGTTTTTTTCATAAGATATTTTCGTTAATAAAGTATTCAATAATGTGTTCGCGAATATAGGTTTCTTGTTCCAATAAAGACAAATCGGGCATTTTATTTTTTAATTCCCAATGTGGCCAACCGTCTTCGTCTTTTCCAACCAGCTCATAATGCCCAGAATAGCTCAAAAGTTTGCAAACTGCAATGTGCATTAAACTCACTTTGTCGTCTTTTTTAAAGTTAGATTCGTCTAAATAACCCAATTCTCGCATACCAATAATGAATAACATGGCGTTCATATCTGGTTTTTTGCCAAAATTAGTTTCCATAAATGCCAAAATGTTTTTCCAGATAACTGTTCTTTCTTCTGTCATGATATTATTTTGCGAAACGCATTTTATAGTCAGCGTTTACTCTGCCTTGGTTAATATTAGTAAGTTTACTTTTAATTAAATTTCTTCTTAACGGAGAAATTAAATCCACAAATAGACGGCCTTCTATATGGTCATATTCATGTTGAATGATTCTTGCTATCATTCCATCAAAAGTGGCTTCGTGTTCTGTAAAGTTTTCATCAAAGTATCTTATTTTCAGTTCAGGTTTTCTCGAAACCTGTTCTCTAATGTGCGGAATACTTAAACAGCCTTCTTCATATTTCCACTCATCGCCCCATTCTTCAATGATTAATGGATTAATAAATGTTTGTTTAAATTTGGCTGGTTTAAGGTCTTCAATTGGCGACCCATCTATGATAAACAGTCTTATAGAAAGTCCTATTTGAGGGGCTGCAAGTCCAATGCCACTGCTGTTATACATGGTTTCATACATGTTGTAAATAATTTCTTTTAGGTTTGGATAATCGGGGCTCACTGTTACTCCTTTTTTTCTTAAAACAGGGCATCCATAAGCGTATATTGGTAAGTTCATTTGGTTTCTAAATATGTTTGCAAAATTAATGCCGCAGCGACCGTATCAACAAGTCTTTTATTTTTTCTATCTTTTTTTTTATAGCCAGCATCTATAATTGATTGTTTTGCCATTCGGCTAGTTAATCTCTCGTCAACCAATTTTATTGGCATTTCCGGATATTTTTCCCTAAATTTTTCTTCAAATGCTTTCACCAAAGGGGTGGCATCGGTGTCTTTTCCGTCCATATTTAGCGGAAAACCGAGTACCAAGCAAACAATTTTTTCTTTCAAAAACAGGGCTTCCAAATACGGAAATATTTTGTCCGTATCTATCGTATCTAATGGCATAGCAAGCATTTGCATAGGATCTGTCATGGCCACACCGACCCTTCTTTTTCCATAATCTATGGCTAAAATTCTACTCATTATTTGGTTTGTAAATAGATTTGCAAATTGCATTTTTTTTTGAAGGATAAAAAAATTATTTTCGCACACAACATGCAGTTAGTAAATGGTCGCTACGAAATAGATGGAATTGCCATCTCAGATTTGGTTCAAAAATATGAAACACCGGTTTATGTTTACAGTGCTGCTAAGATAAAGATGCAGGTTGAAAAATTAACAAAAGCTTTTCCTGGGGTTAAATTGGGTTTGCATTTTGCATGCAAAGCTTTATCTAACATTAATATTCTTAAACTAATGAAACAATATGGCACTGGTTTGGATGCGGTGTCTATTCAAGAGGTTTGGCTGGGATTGAAGGCTGGTTTTTTGCCCGAAGAAATTTTATACACCCCCAATGGCGTTAGTATGGAAGAAATTGAAATTGCGGTGAACGAAGGTGTGAGAATAAATATTGATAATATTTCTATTTTAGAGCAATTTGGGGCAAAATATGGCAGAAAGGTGCCAGTTTGTATCAGAGTTAATCCGCACATTATGGCAGGAGGCAACGCTAAAATATCTACTGGCCATATTGACTCTAAATTTGGAATTAGCTATTACCAATTGCGACATGTTGAGAGAGTTGTGAAACTTTATGACATTAATGTTGAAGGATTGCACATGCACACGGGTAGCGATATTTTGGATGCTGAGGTGTTTTTGAGAGGGGCCGATTTATTATTTGAAGCAGCCGAAGGATTTAAAGAACTTAGATACATGGATTTTGGCAGTGGATTTAAAGTTGGGTATAAAGAAAATGATATTGTTACAGATATTAATGACATAGGTGGTAAAATTGCAGAAAGATTTAAAGTGTTTTGCGCCAATTATGGCAGAGAACTTGAACTTTGGTTTGAGCCAGGCAAATATTTGGTAAGTGAGGCAGGCTATTTTCTTGTAAAAACAAATATTGTGAAACAAACTACAAGCACTATGTTTGCTGGTGTGGATAGCGGATTGAACCATTTGATTAGACCAATGCTTTATGATGCTTACCATAAAATCACAAATGTTAGCAACCCCAATGGTGTGGAGAGAATTTATGCGGTGGTGGGATATATTTGCGAAACAGATACTTTTGGTTGGGACAGAAAACTGAACGAGGTAAGAGAAGGCGATATTTTGGCTTTTCATAATGCAGGGGCTTATGGTTTCAGCATGGCCAGCAATTATAATTCTCGTTTTAGACCAGCCGAAGTTCTTATTTTAGATGGCAAAGACCATTTGATTAGAAGACGCGAAACGATAGAAGATATTTTGTTTACGCAAATAGATGTTAAGTTTTAACAACAAAGGTTTTTCTTTTGATAAAATACCCTCCTTTTCTTGTAAAAGACCATGTTTTATATGAAGACAATCATTTAATTGCGGTTTTTAAACCTGCCGGCATTTTGGTTCAGGGAGACATTACGGGCGATGAACCGATGTCTGAATTGATTAAAACTTATTTGAAAGAAAGGGAACAAAAGCCAGGCAATGTTTTTTGTGGGGTTATCCATCGGATAGACAGGCCTGTTAGCGGGGTGGTTGTGTTTGCAAAAACGAGCAAAGCATTGTCTAAAATGAACGAACTGTTTAGAGAAAATCAGATTAAAAAAACCTATCGTGCATTGGTGAATGGGGTGCCAAACGAGGCTGAGAAAACATTACAAGCTTATTTAAGAAAAAATGCCAAAACCCTGAAAGCAGAAGTGTTTTCTAAAGAAGTGGAAAATAGCAAATTGAGCGAACTCAGCTATAAACTAATAGAGAACAGAGGCCATCAAGCCCTGCTAGAGGTGTATCCAAAGACAGGGCGTTTTCATCAAATTAGGGCACAATTGGCGCAAAACAAAACCCCTATTGTAGGCGATGTTAAATATGGCGCACCACAAATGCTAAAAAACAAATCGATTTGTTTGCATGCCTATCAAATTGAATTTGTTCACCCAATAAAAAATATCGAAATAAAAATTCAAGCGAAAGAACCTTTTTGATAGATAAATTGTATTAGTTTTGCACAAAAAAATAATTAACCAATGTCCGAAATTAATTTTAACAATACGGAAGTTGCCTTTGCCAATAAATCTAACGGTCAATTAAAAAAAGCGAAACTTCTTTTCATAGCTTTTAATTATCCTTTTATCATAAAATGGGGGCCTAAAATTGCTGTTCTTTTGGTGGATAGGTTTGCTTTTGTAAAAAAACTGATTAAAAACACCTTGTTTGCACAGTTTTGTGGAGGCGAAAACATTGAAGATTGCAAGCAAAGCATAGAGGTTTTGCACAGTTCCAAGATAGGCACAATTCTTGATTATTCTGTTGAGGGCGAAGAGGAGGAAATTGTTTTTGATGCTACAAAAAACGAAATTATAGCCACCATAAAAAAAGCAAGTGAAAACCCTGATAAAATTCCTTTTTCGGTTTTTAAAACCACGGGCATTACCAGGATTGGGTTGTTAACAAAAATGTCGGACAAGTTGCCCCTAAACCAAAAAGAAACGCTAGAATTAATTGCTTTTAAAAACCGTTTTGAATCCATTTGTCATGTTGCAGCCGAAAATGGCGTTCAATTATTTGTGGATGCAGAAGAAACTTGGATACAAAGTTATATTGACGAAATAACCTACGAAATGATGATGAAATTCAATAAAGAAAAAGCCATTGTTTTTAACACCATTCAAGCCTACAGACTGGGCCGGGTGGAACATGTAAGGAATAAAACAAACGAATTGACTTGCTTTTTAGGGTTCAAAATTGTGAGAGGTGCTTACATGGAAAAAGAACGAGATAGAGCTAAAGAAATGGGCTATGAAAGCCCTATTCAGCCAACAAAAGCAGCTACCGACCTTGAATATAACACCATTATAGAACTTTGTGTGAGCAACATAAATAGGGTTTCTATTTGTGCAGGCACCCACAACGAAGAAAGTAGCCAATTGTTGATAGATTTGATGGAAAATAATAACTTAGAAAAACAACATCCGAACATTTATTTTGCGCAATTATTGGGTATGAGCGATCACATAAGCTACAATGTTACCAATGCTGGCTACAATGTTGCAAAATATGTGCCTTATGGTCCCGTAAAAGCGGTGTTGCCTTACCTTAGCCGAAGGGCGGAGGAAAACAGCTCTGTAAAAGGGCAGGTTGGCCGAGAGTTGAACCTCATTAATTTGGAGCTGAAAAGGAGGGATTGACAGTTAATGGTGTATCAATTTTTATGAATTTGTTTTTTTTAATAAAAAGCGTATTATTGCATTTTAAAAAAAACTACTTTTATGGTTAAATCCAAAAAAATAATTACCCTTTTTGTTCAGGTTATTTCCAAGTCAAAGCAATGCACTAAATTAACGACAAAAAGTAAATTCAAAATCTTGGTTATTTTGGGGTTTATGCTGGTATTGAAGTCAAATGCGCAAACAATCCAATACAGTCCTTTGAGATGCAAAGGGGAAATACACAAAGACTTTTTGTCTCTTAGTTCAAATAAAGTAATTGATGAAAGAGAAGTTATTAAAAAGAAAAACATTTCTAAAAAGGATAAAAACACAGAACTAGATTTCACTTATAATTCAATTTTTGGCATAGATGAGATTTTATTTAGTGGCGAAATATTGTATGGCGATGTTTTAACAACTTATGTAAACAAAGTGGCGGATGTTGCTTTGGCGTCAGACTTAACACTTCGCAAAGAATTGCGTTTTTATGTTTTAAAGTCTAACGAGGTGAATGCTTTTTCCACTTATCAAGGCATAGTTTTTGTTACGGTTGGGTTGCTTTCGCAAATAGAAAACGAAGCCCAATTGGCATTTATTTTATGCCATGAAATTGCGCATTACAAACTTAAACACACCATTAATTCATATAAAAACAAAAAAGATTTAAAAAAGGGGAAAGGGAAGTTTTCTAGTTTAAGTTTAAACGAAAAAGTAAAGGAAGTTTACAACTATTCAAAAGAAAATGAGTTGGAAGCTGATAAAGAGGGTTTTAAAATGTATCAAAAAACAAAGTATTCACACCAGGCTGTTATTACGAGTTTTGATATGTTACTATATTCCTATTTGGCCTATGATGAATTGGAATGGTCGCCAAAAATTTTGGAAGATTCTTTATATAAATTTCCAAGCAACTTATCGCAGAAAAAGGAAAAAAAAATAAAAGCAGATGAGGAAGAAGATGATGAGGAATCCACACACCCTAATATTAGAAAAAGAAAGGAAAATTTGGAGAAGAAACTGCTTGATGAAACAAGCAGCGACACTGCCGTTTATATTGTAGGGGAGAAAGAATTTAATTTTATTCAAAAACAAGCAAGAACAGAGTTGTTTTTTACATTGATTAAACAAACTAACTTTAAACAGCTTTACTATTACAGCTATCTCTACAGAGAAAACTACAAAGAAGACAGTGTTTTTTGCAATTATATAGAGGCCTTTAGTTTTTATGGATTGTCTTTGAGAAAAGAATATATAAGTACTAAGATTTCCAATAAAGATATTGAAATTATTGTTAGCGAAAAAAAATCTGAAAAGGATAAATTTGAGGGTGCATTTAGTTCTGTAAATACATTTTTAAATAATATGGGTGCAAAAGAAGCGAGAGTTCTAAGTGTTCGTTCAGCTTGGAAAAACTATTTAAATAACCAAAGTGATAATAAAGCCTACGAATTATTTTGCAAAAGTGTTTTTGTGATGTTCAAAAACCATGGGTTTTCTAAATCTTATTTTAAAAGCATAGATACTGTGGCTGTTGCAAATAAAAAAACAACAATAGAAACAACTCGTAAACTTACCAAAAGCGAGAAATTAAAATTAAAACAAAAAGAACAGGAAGAGTTTGCGGAGGAAGAAGATGAAGATGATAAAAAAAATAAATCTACTTATTATAGACTTGCTTTTGTTAAAAATTATGAGAATATTAAGTTTACAAAAATGTTTGATTCTATAAGTGCAATTGCTATTGAGCAAAATAAATTGGAGGAGGAAAATAAGGATAAACCGAAAGCAAAGGCACGAAAAGAAGACGATTATAAATTTAAAACGAAATATGGCAGAAACTACGGAATTGATAGTTTGATTTTGCTAAATCCAAATTATTCAACCTATAAATATAAAAACAAAGGATTGAAAATAAATTTGGCTGAAAATGAAAAAAACGAATTGTTTTTAACAAATACTTACATGGAAATGGCCAAAGCTAATGACATAGACTTGAATGTTATCAATATTTATGACAGAGAAAATTTAACCACAGAAAAGTTGAATGAATATGCTCAAATTGTGGACTGGTTGACGGAAAGAATAAACAATGGTTATGAAAATTCTATTTTATATAATTATGAAAGTATTTCAACTTTAACAGACAACCGTAAATGCAGCAAACTAATGATTTCTGGCATTGTATATGTCGAAGAAAGTAGAAAATTGCTCCCAGGAAACTTAATTTTAAGTATCATTGTTTATCCAACATTGCCAATAGTCATTGCATATTATACTGATAAAGATAGATTTTTTAAAATGACTTCCCTTATTTTAGACCTTAAAACAGGCGAGTTGCTTTATATAGACAGAAATGAAATGCGTTTTAAAGCTCGAAAAAACATGGTTAGAAATCAGGTGTTTTCATTGTTTCATCAAATAAAAACCAAAAAGAATTAATACATGAAAATCTATATCTTAATCATCGTTCTTTTCATTAACTTCTCGTTTATTTTTGCACAAAATAAAAGCATCCCGGGCTATAGAAACCAAAGAAACACAATATCATTGGGAATTAGACCTTATATTATTTTAAACGACAACGGAAT
>JBDNIM010000456.1:0-1033 GCA_041688295.1 Bacteroidia bacterium | reverse complement strand
ATTTTCAGAGATATACAGCTGGCCGCAAAACTTATAAACAGAGATGTCAGACAAGCTGGTTTGATTGATGTTTTGGGAGACTTTGGCAATACCAATGTGCAAGGCGAGGAACAAAAAAAACTGGATGTTATTTCTAATGATATTTTTATTAAACTACTTGAAAACAGTGGCGATTGTGTATGTATCTTATCCGAAGAATCAGAAGATATTTACTGGTGTGAAGGAGCAGAAAACTCAAAATACATTTTGGCAATGGACCCTCTAGATGGTTCGTCCAATATTGATGTAAATGCATCTATTGGGAGCATTTTTTCCATATATAAAAGATTGGATTTGAAAAAAACGGTTACAGAAAATGATGTTTTGCAAGCCGGAAACATGCAAGTGGCCGCTGGATATATTATTTATGGCGCCTCAACTATGTTTGTTTACACAACAGGCAATGGCGTTTATGGTTTTACATTGGATGATTCTATTCAAGAGTTTTGCTTATCACACCCCGCTATAAAAATACCAAAAGATGGTAAAATATTCTCTGTTAATGAAGGTAATTTATTAGAATTTCCAAAAGGCTATCAAGAATATATCAATTGGTGCAAAACAGCTGATGACAACAAAACAATATATTCTGCGAGATATATTGGTTCTTTAATTGCCGATTTTCACAGAAATTTGTTGAAAGGGGGCATTTATTTATATCCTCCAACTCTTAAAGCGCCAACTGGCAAGCTTCGTTTATTATATGAATGTAACCCAATGGCTTTTTTAATTGAACAAGCGGGAGGTAAAGCAACAGACGGCAGCCAAAGAATTATGGACATTGTGCCAACAACGCTGCATCAGCGTGTTCCATTGCTTATTGGAAGCGAAAATATGATGAAAGATTTGGAAACTTATTTATAGGCTAAAGTTAAATTGCTTTTGCAACAATTTTAAAACTTCCTGAAATAATATATTCTAAGTCATTATACATTGGTCTTCTTTTGCGATAGCGAATGGCCATAGCAAATTTATCTTGTTGAAGATACCTTTT
>JBDNIM010000455.1:0-1824 GCA_041688295.1 Bacteroidia bacterium | reverse complement strand
TTCTTTTATCAAAACCCTCTTTCCATCGGCAGATTCCATTTTAGCCCTGCATCTTATTTTTCCACCTCTTCGGCCTTCATTATAATTTGTAAAATCAGCCAATCCTCCTGTTGGAAAATCAGGCAAAATATTGGGTCTTTTTCCTTTCAAAACATCAATACTGGCTTCGCATAATTCAATAAAATTATGGGGCATAATTTTTGTAGCCAAACCAACCGCAATTCCTTCAACACCTTGGGCCAAAACCAAAGGAAATTTAACTGGCAGCGTTATTGGTTCTTTTTTTCTTCCATCATAGCTAATTTGCCATTCTGTATTTTCTGCATTAAAACTAACTTCTAAAGCAAATTTGGAAAGTCTAGCTTCAATATATCTTGGTGCAGCTGCGCTATCGCCTGTTCTGATGTCGCCCCAATTTCCTTGGGTTTCTATCATTAATTCCTTTTGTCCTAAATTAACAATAGCCTCACCTATTGCAGCATCTCCATGGGGATGATATTGCATAGCAGAACCGATAACATTGGCAACTTTATTAAATCTGCCATCATCCATTTCTTTCATCACATGCAAAATCCTTCGTTGAACTGGCTTAAGTCCATCGTATAAATTAGGTACAGCTCTTTCTAAAATAACATAACTTGCATATTCTAAAAACCAGTTTTCATACAATCCAGAAACAGGCAAATCGCCCATATTTTCTCTGTGACCATAATGCACAATGTCGTCATTCTTTTTAGGATTTATTGGATCATTTTCCAATTCGTTTTCGTTTTCCATTTTTTTATGCCAATTGTTCTTCTTCTAATGTTTCCTCTATCTTTTCTTCCGCTTCTGCTAATGCTAAATCTTTTTCTATATACAAATTATCAATAATAAACTCTTGTCTTTCTGGGGTATTTTTGCCCATATAATATTTCAATAATTTTTCGATACTCATGTCTTTGTTTAAAATGATTGGCTCTAATCGTATATCTTCGCCAATAAAACCTTCAAACTCTCCGGGAGAAATTTCACCCAGTCCTTTAAACCTGGTTATTTCGGGTTTGTTACCCAATTTATGAATGGCTTTTTGTCTTTCTTCATCGCTGTAGCAATAAATTGTTTCTTTTTTATTTCTTACCCTAAACAAAGGCGTTTGAAGAATGTAAACATGCCCATTTCTAACCAAATCCGGAAAAAACTGTAGGAAAAAAGTAAGCAACAAAAGACGAATGTGCATACCATCCACATCGGCATCCGTAGCAACTACAACTTTATTAAACCTAAGGTTTTCCAAACCTTCTTCAATATCTAAGGCATGTTGCAACAAATTAAACTCCTCATTTTCATACACCACTTTTTTCTTTAATCCATAGCAATTTAAAGGCTTTCCTCTTAAACTAAAAACAGCTTGAGATTCTACACTTCTGCTTTTTGTGATACTGCCACTTGCGCTGTCTCCCTCGGTAATAAAAATTGTTGAATTGTGTCTTTCATCTTTATTATCTGTCAAATGTATTCTACAATCTCTCAGTTTTTTATTGTGTAAATTGGCTTTTTTAGCTCTTTGTTGTGCCAATTTTCTAACCCCGGCCATGTCTTTGCGTTCTCTCTCATTTTGCAATATTTTTTTTAAAAGAGCGTCTGCTGTTGCAGGGTTTTTATGCAAATAATTGTTTAAAACATTGGATAATTGTTCGCCTACAAATGAACGCATGCCTTGTCCGCCCGGTGCTATTTCAGTGCTACCTAATTTTGTTTTTGTTTGCGATTCAAAAACGGGTTCTTGCACCCTTACAGCAATGGCTGCGGTGATGGATGCGCGAATATCTGCGGCATCAAAAT
>JBDNIM010000454.1:0-4542 GCA_041688295.1 Bacteroidia bacterium | reverse complement strand
TTTCAACCGAAAGAAGTCCTTTTGGAAAAATGAAACAAAAATGATGTGCAACCAAGATTTGCTCGATTTTTTTGTGCGATGCAAACCCGAACCATATACTCGCCCCGACTGTTCGTTCAGTTACAATAACACAAATTTCGCTTTGCTGCCCCTCCTTATCGAAAAAATAAGCGGAAAAAAGTTTGAAAACTATGTTTTAGAAAATATTCTGAAGCCCTGCGGCATGAAATCCACCTACTTTTTTGGCCACCCATACAAACACATAAAAAAAGAGGCATTGATAGGCCGATTTGAAAAAGTTTTATACGATGAACCATACTATTTAAATACAATATTAGGCGACAAAAGCTTAATGAGCACAGTTGAAGACATGTTTCAATTCTATAGAGGCTTACGCAACAAAAAATTATTAAACGACACCTTCCTAACCCTGCTGCAAACCCCCACCTACAAAAACAATGTGTATGGCGGCAGCTATGGCCTCGGTTTTAGACTCAAAAACATAGACGGCAAGAAATGGGTTTATCACAACGGCTGGTGGAAAGGGTTTTGGACCTTCTTTTGGACAAAAATGGACGAAGACATCTGTTTCGTTGTGCTAACAAACAATAAAAAAAGCAGCCACCTAAACTACATTAGCCTTATGAAAGCGTTAGAAAAAGCAGAATAATTTTAGATTATTTGATTCAACCTAAATCCGTAAACGCAGGCATCTCTTCAATTTGTAAAAAATCATTATTATCCAAATTCCTTTTAAAAATTAGATGCTGCAATCCATTCGTTATAAAAATATATTGAGGATTTAAAACCTTTTGATAAATTCCAGCCTGCTGCAAAACAGACTGATTGAGCAAAACATTTGGCGATTTGCATTCAATCAAAACAGAGATTGCGGCATTATTATCAAAAACAACTGCATCAAATCTTTTCATCATTCCGTTAAAACTAAGCGCTTTTTCAACCGAAAGAAGTCCTTTTGGAAAAGCCAATTCATTTATAAAAAAGTGGATAACATGCTGCCTCACCCATTCTTCGGGGGTTAGCGCAACAAATTTCTTTCTAATAATATCCAAAATTAGTGTTTTGCTATTTAGTTTTTTTATTGTAAAATTGTATGCCTTAAAATTGAGTTTCAACACTGCGAACATAAATAGAAATGTCTAATAAAACTATTGAGAGTTTTGAAAAAATAAAAAAAGAAATTTTGAATAAAAAGTTCTCTACTGTATATTTTTTATGCGGGGAAGAAAACTATTATATTGACGAAATTGCTGATTTATTGGAAGCCCAGGTTTTGACACCTGAAGAAAAAAACTTTAACCTAACTATTAGTTATGGTAAAGAAATATCTGCTTTAGAAATAAAAATGGCTTGCAAAAGATTTCCATTAATGAGTAAGTATCAACTTATCATTATCAAGGATGCTCAAAATGTTGCATCGCTCGAAGATTTGGAAGATTATGTATCTCACCCAATGCCCGAAACAATTTTGGTATTGTGTTACAGAAACAAAACATTAGACAAAAGAAAATCTTTTGCCAAAACACTAAATAAGCACACCTACTTTGTTTCTGAACAAATGCGAGATTATGAAATTACAGGTTGGATTTCTAGCTATTTTAAGGCAAAAAACCGAAGCATTGAACCAAAAGCAATTCAATTAATCAGCGAGTTTGTGGGCACCAATTTAGGCACTTTGAAATCCGAGATAGACAAGATGCTAATTAACATAAAAGACAGTGTTACAATTATCAACATGAACCATGTTGAAGAAAATATTGGCATTAGCAAAGAATATAATTTTTTTGAATTACAGAAAGCCATAGGTAGCAAAAACTTTAATAAATCTGTTCAAATAGCAAATTATTTTAACAGCACAGAGGCCAAAGGCTCTCTTTTGGGTGGAATTGCAATCTTGATGAACTATTTCAGTAAAATTCATATTTGCCATCTTGTATCAAACAAATCAAAATTAGAAATTGCTCAAGTATTGGGTATCAATAATTATTTTGTCCCCGAATATTTAGAAGCTTGCAAAAATTATTCGAGAGGGGATATAGAAACCATTTTGGGCTATTTAAAATATTATGATTTAAGAGCAAAGGGTGTTGACAACCCGAGTACAAAAGAAGGACAATTGCTTATCGAATTGGTTATTAAAATACTAAAAGTTAACGACATTAGAAGAGAAAATGCCGTTAATGGTAAACTATTTTAAACGATAGTTTAATCCAATATTAATCAACTGCATTCTTACATTAACATTAGCATTTGTGGAACTAGAAACTTGCTGACTTCGGCTAGATTGATTATTAAAATTCTTGCTTCGATTAAATATTACTTCAAAAAACTTAATTGGAACACCAAATTCAAGACTCATTTTTTCATTTAAACGATAGTCCAATCGGGGTTGAAAATAGAAATGGGTGTTTAGTGCCGTTGTCTTAGTTTTTGTTGTGCCAAGGGTTTTAAGAATGGAAACTTCATGTGTAAAACTGGGATTAATGCTTAACCCAAGTTTCAATTGTAGCCTTTCGTTTTTAAAAAGTTTTACATCAACAAACCTTCTGAACTCTAAATTGAGTGCAAAAAAGTTTAACCGATTGTTCATATTAATTGCAGAAGTATCAAATGCCATTTGATTGTTGCTGTTTTTATTAAAACTAATAGCGTTTAAAAGTATTTCATTGGTAAACTTGTTCTTTTTAAAAGCAATGCTTGTGTTAATGTCAAATAAATTAAATTGTCGTTGCTCGCTGCTAAAATTGCTACTTTTATCAATATCTTTAAAATAGCTTGTTTGGTTAAGCAATTTAAATTCAATGCTTCTTTCTTGCGCTTGGCACAAGTTTAAAACTAAAACCAATAAAACGGATGATATAATTTTCATATAATTTTTTAAGAATTTAATAGGTTTTGTATATGCGTTAAAAGCATTTGTGCATTTGGCAACATTTCTTTTTCAAGACCAATGTTTAAAGGAATAGCTGGCAAATTTTTAGACCCAATAATCTCTACAGGCGCATCCAAAAACTGGAAACAATTCTTTTGTATTCTTCCTGCCAAAGCCTCTGCAAATGAGTTTCTTAGGGTTTCTTCTGTCAAAACAATTGCCTTTCCGTGTTTTTTAACGGATGCAAAAATTGCTTCATCGTCACAAGGGTTTAGGGTTCTTAAATCCAATATTTCTACATTATCTTTAATTTCTTTGGATGCATTTAGTGACCAATAAACCCCCATTCCATAAGTAATAATTGTAATAGACTCTCCATATCGCACAGCTTTGTCTGATGCTGCTTGCACAATTCGGGCTTTTCCCAACGGCACTACATAATCCTCTGAAGGCTCGGGTGTTTTAGCCATTTCTGTGCCAGGCACTTTGCTCCAATACAACCCTTTGTGCTCAAACATTACCACAGGATTTGGATCATAAAAAGCAGCTTTTAACAACCCTTTCATATCGGCTGCATTGCTTGGATAAACAACCTTTATGCCTTTTATTTGAAGAATACTACTTTCCACTGTGCCAGAATGATAAGGCCCACCGCCACCATAAGCGCCCGTTGGTATTCTAATCAAAGATTGAATTGGAAACTGACCATTGGATAAAAAACAGCTTTTTGAAAGTTCTTCAACCAACTGATTGATGCCCGGCCAAATATAATCTGCAAACTGAATTTCTACAATGGGCTTGCAACCAACAGCGCTCATGCCAGCCGTTGACCCAACAATATAAGCCTCTTGAATGGGTGTATTAAATACCCTGTCTTTACCATACTTGGCAGCCAAAGTGGCGGCTTCTCTAAAAACCCCACCAAGCCTAATTCCCACATCTTGGCCATAGAGTAATGCCTCTGGATGGGTTTTTAAAATCTCATCGCAAGCAAATAATGCAGCGTCAACCATCATAATTGGCTCTTTGCCCTCGGGCGCTCTTTCGCCTCTTTCTTCGGTTATTGGGGTTGGTGCAAATTCATGTAAATACAGTGTTTCGGGCGCAGGATCATCGGCAGCCACCGCTTTTTCAAAATCTATTTTTATTGCTGCCTTGGCTTTGTCTATGATTGCATTTAAGCTCAACTCCGTTTCCCCCAAATTCAACAACAGTTTTTTTATTTTAGGAAATGGGTCGTCTTGCAAATCTTGCTCCAAATCGTCTCTATACCACTCGCTGCGCACTCCGCTTGTGTGATGACCCAACAAAGGCACTTTGGCATGCAGCAAATAAGGCTTTCTGTTTTTTCTAACCCAGTCCATAGCGGTTTCCATGTCTTCATAACATTCCACAAAATCGCTACCATCGGTTCGGCCTCTTTTCAATCCTTTGAATCCTGCCGCAAACTCATAAGCATCCATTGCTCGCATCTCATCGCCACTTGCAGAAATGCCCCAATCATTGTCTTGCACCAAATAAACAATAGGCAATTGTTTCAAAACCGCCATTTGCAAAGCCTCGCTAACCTCTCCTTCTGTCATACTGCCATCGCCAATGCTACATAAAACCACTGGCATTTCATTCAAATTAACCATCCCCTGCGATTC
>JBDNIM010000453.1:0-1957 GCA_041688295.1 Bacteroidia bacterium | reverse complement strand
CAGTACTTAAATTTGCAGTATCTTTAAGGAATAAAATTTCTCCAATGGATAAAACAGAATTTATTGTGAGATTTTTTTCAACTAAGATAGATTGTGTGTTTTCGTCTATTTTAATTTTGGTAAGTACTTTTTCATGACCTTCGCCTCTATTGGGGTCACTATTTGTTTCATCTACCAATTGCTGAATTGTTGAGCCGCTATTATCTCCCATTACCATCGCTGCTGTTCTTCTTGCCACTGCAACCAATTTAAAATCTATCACCAAAAACCTATAATCGTTTCCTTCAATAAATTTTTCTACGATTACTTTTTCACTTGTTAAACTCGCAAATTTAAAAGCTTCTACCGCTGCTTCTTCAGAATTTATATTAGTTGTAATACCTCTTCCATGATTTCCGTTAGTAGGTTTTACTACAATAGGAAACCCCAATTCCGTGATAACATAATTTAGTTCCTCTATATTACTTATAACTTTGCCTTTAGGAATAGGAATATAAGATTTTGATAATAATTGTCGGGTACTTTCTTTGTCGCAAGCAATATCCACTGCAATACTACTTGTAGAACATGCAACAGTAGCACAAATGATTTTTTGTTTGTTTCCTTGCCCAAGCATTAGTAACGAATTATCATTTAACCTTGTCCATGGTATATTGCGTTTTGTTGCCTCATTAACAATTGATAATGTACTTGGGCCGAATTTTTCTGTATAATAAATTTTATGAAGTTCTCTAATATCGTTGGCAACTTCGTAAGTTAAATCACTGCTTAAATGTTTTACTATTTTTATAGCTGCATGTGCCGCATAAACCCCCGCTGATTCTATAAGATAAGAAAATACCACATTATAAACGCCTGGAGTATTTGTTGTTTTCGTTATTCCAAATTCACATTCCATCCCAGCCAAGGTTTGTAACTCTAGGGCAATGCGCTCCACTACATTTGCAAGCACTGTTCCTTGATTGACGCTTTCTAAAAATCCGTTCTCTTTGCCTAAAGAACACCTATGACTTTTCAAGGACGGTAAAAGTCGTTCTAATGCTTCTCCAAATCCATCAATTTCATTTGTAGAAAAATTCTCCGCTTCGCTTAAATCTAATTTTAGTACAATTAACTTTTTTCTATAATTAGACCAGTTGTTTGGGCCTCTCATCACTTTTAAATTTAGTATTTTCATATAGTGTGTTTTTTGTTTTTTTAGATTTCAAATTATTTTTTTATAAATTTAAATTTTCATATTACCTTAAATTTTTTAAAATATTTTTTTTAAAATCAAATTTTATCATCGTAAGTTGACCAACTTATTTCGCCATTAACGGGTAAAGTGGCCGAATCAATTTCACCTTTTCGTTTAATGCTTAAAGCTTTATTTTCTGCTTGCACACTTTTTTCTGTGCGGTGAGTTCCCTTCGCCTGCTCATCCAACAAACCATTTGTGTCTAAAACATGCTGATATGGGTTCTCTATGAATTGCCATTCTTCTCCCATTTCTGGACTTTTCCCATTATTCCATGGGCCTTTAAAATCATCCCCTTTAGACATATTAAAATACTTGTTGCTGAACTTAGGGTCGCTTTGCAATATACCTGGCGGAAAATTTGGTTGAATGCTATTTAAGGCGGCCTCAAACATTTGCAAGTGCGCCACTTCTCTTGTCATTAAATATCTCAAAGTTTCTAAAACATAAGCATCATCGGTGTATTTCATCAGGTTTTCATAAACCAATTTTGCAGTTGCCTCTGCTGCAATGTTAGAACGCATGTCCACTGTCAAATCACCCATACCCATGACATAAGAAGCCGACCAAGGATTGCCAACACTATCTGTTAAGGTTGGAGTGCCTCCGCTCACTAAAAAGAAATGCGGGTTAACAAGTGCTTCATGTATATAATTTTCTTTAGATGCTTTACCATCTAATGTTTTCATTAAGTCCGATTCATCAGCAGCATTTTTTAAT
>JBDNIM010000452.1:0-11290 GCA_041688295.1 Bacteroidia bacterium | reverse complement strand
CACCCGACTGCAATATGCCTTGGTTGATAATAGTTACTTTTCCTGCATTGTAATCTACTACAAAATCTACACCTTCTGTTAGTTTTGTTCCATTGGCCGTAACCACCACCGAACCTTGCGGAACATTGAGGGCGTTCAATGAAATTTCATTACTACTTGTGCCTTTGTAAGTGCCTTTCAAAAAGAACTTATTGTGTGCCACATCCTGCTCTGCCAGCCACTTTGTGCTGTCATACAATGCGTCAAAAACATAGCGATCGGCCACAGAGTTGTTACCATCAAATTTGCTTCTTAAAAAATTACCGAACGGCTCTCTCACAGGAAAAATAACCCTACCAAACCTACTTTGAAAAGTTACATCCTCCAAAGCATCAAAAACCCCGTCTGGTTTTGCTTCTTGCTGCCTGTTTACATTATCCATGTTTAAAACACGAATTAATGGAATACCACCTGCCATTTGAGGAAAATCTTTAAGTGGCATATAATTTAAATCTGCGCCTGAAGGGTCGTCACTGTATATCACATTAAAATCTAAATCGGAGGCATTGATATTAAAAGACCCTAAAGAATAAATATTTTTCATCATTAGTTCCCACAATGGCAACTTGGTTCTAATGATATTATTTTTCAACATTTTTACAATCAAAATCTGAGGATTATCTCTGTCTCCATTAGCCTCTGACGCAAATTCTCCCACCTGGAAATTTTGTCCATTGTAAGAGTATTCAAAAGCCACGCCCAATATTTCATCATTGTTTAATGCAGAATTTAAAGAAACATAACCCAATCTTAGGTTAAAAGTAAATTCATTGGCATTTAACTGTCTAGCATAGGTCAACAATTCGTAATCCAAGCCTTGTTTATATTCCGGAAAAGTTGTGTTTAGTGCATCAATAGTTGATTTAGAGTTTCTAACACTACCATTTGTAGAAAAATCTTTGTAAATTGAGTTTGCGCCATTGGCTGCAACTGGATTTAAAATCGCGGGGTCGTTTGCCACTGGATTGTGCGGATTGGTTTCTCCCAAATCCATAACCGTTAAAACATCTTTAGTGTTTTCAAAATTTCCGCTCCTATTTGTTACCCAAACCTCTACACGATTGATAAAAACTGATGACTGAACAAGCGGCAACGATGACATAGCATTGTCATATTGGTCTTTGAAAAACTGACCTAAGAAAAAGTGCCTGTTTTGGTCGTAGTTGTGTGCTTGAATATTAAAATTTGTAACCTGCGCACCACCATTCACTGTTGTTTCTGTGCGTTGACCTTTGTTTTGTGTTGCAATTGCAGACATTTTTAGTCGTCCAAACTGCCAATCTGTTTTTAATCCAAATAATGATTGCCCGGCTTGAATTAAACTTCCATTAAGCGGCAGACTCACATTTCCCAATTCAATGTTTTTGAGCATTTGGTCTTCTTTTCCTTGCCAAGCTAATTTCGTTTGGTTATCAAAATCAAAGGTTGCGTCTGTGTCATATTTTATACCAATGTTGAGGGCATTTCCTATTTTTCCTGCCACATTCAATTGTATTTTTTGATCGAAATCAAATTGACCTGTTTTTTGTTGACGAGCGCTAAATTGTGGGTTTCTAACGGTGTTGAAATTTCCTCCAAAAGTTAATTCGGCCGAGCCGCTAGGCTGAATATCGATTAATCCTCCTCTAAAAACTTTGTCTAAAACATCAGGTGTTTTTATAAGCTCGGGCATTTTGTTGTTGTTATAGCCACTGCTGCCTGCGTTGCTTTTGGCTTTTTGATCAAAATAGCTTTTCTTTTCTTTTTGAGCACTCTCTTTCATGTACTCGTCTCTTGTTAATGAACGCAAAAGTGTTTTTTTGCCAGCCACTTCTTTAAACTCTTCATACATTTTTGTGATTGAATTATATGAAATTGATTTTTTAGCAGAGGGGTCTAGTAAATCAATGTTGTTTTTGTAGTTTGGATTGTTCGGATTGTCAATCGGATATTTCAAATCCTCTTTTTTACTGCTGTCTTTTCCGCCATTTTTGCTCGAATCTTGCGGATTTAAAAATGGAATTGCATCAATATTTGATTTGATATTGACTTTTTTAGTTTCTAATTTTGATTCGTTTTTTGCTTCCGATTCAAAATCATCAGCAATAATTTCATTTAGAAATTCGACAACGCGTCTCCCAGAAAAACTGTAAATTGGCATGCTAATGCCGGCTATAGCTACCCAAATAAAGTTTCTATAACCAATGCCAAAAAAAGATCTATTTAATTTCACAATAATACAAAAGGGCTAATAAATATTAAAATTTCGTTAAGTAGGTTTTTTACAATAGGCGTTATTTCTTTTTTTAATGTGCGAATATAACGATAGTTTTCAAAAAATATTGTTTTTGAAAATTTATTTCTAGAAATATGACAAAAATATTACAATTCATCGATTTATAATTGATTTTAAGCGATGTTTTATTGGCTTTTTTTCAATAATTTTGCGTTCTTTTATAATCACTTCATGAAATCTATCATTATTGGGTCGGGCATTGCAGGAATAGCGGCAGCCATTCGTTTGAAAGCAAAAGGACATGGTGTTCATGTTTTTGAAGCCAATTCATATCCTGGCGGCAAACTATCAGAATTTAAAAACGATGGATTTCGTTTTGATGCAGGACCATCTTTGTTCACCATGCCTCAATTTGTTAATGAACTTTTTGAATTAATGGGAGAAAACCCTAAAGATTTTTTTGAATATGAAAGATTAGACACCTCCTGCCATTACTTTTTCGAAGATGGCAGCAAGTTTTTTGCCCCTTCGGATATTAATGATTTTGCAAAAATGATAAACACCCATTTTGGAGAAGACAGTCAGTCTGTTTTGCGTTTTTTTGAAAAAAGCAAGCAACTTTATGAAATCACAAACCCTGTTTTTTTGGAAAACTCTTTACATCAACTAAAAACCTATACCTCAAAATCGGGGATAAAAGGCATTTTAAATCTTTGGCGATTGAACATGTTTACAACAATGAACGCTAAAAACAAGCAGTATTTCAAAAACCCAAAAGTTGTTCAGTTGTTCAATAGGTTTGCAACCTACAATGGCAGCAGCCCTTATATTGCGCCAGCCACTCTAAATATAATTCCTTATTTGGAGTTTGGGTTTGGCACTTTTTTCCCTAAAAAAGGCATGGTGGATATTACCAATGCCTTGGTAAATTTGGCAAAAAGAAAAGGGGTTCAGTTCTCTTTAAATTCTAAAGTAGATGAAATAATAGTTGAAAATAAAAAAGCCATTGGCATAAAATCTAATGGGGAAGTATATTTGGCCGATGCTGTTATTTCTAACGCAGATGTTTATCCATCTTATAAAAACCTTTTGCACAACGAAACAATGCCTAGCAGGGTAAAGCATGTAAATTCGAGCAGCAGCGCTTTGATTTTTTATTGGGGCATAAAAAAGAGTTTTGAACAATTGCATTTGCACAATGTTTTTTTTAGCAATGATTATAAAAAAGAGTTTGATACGATTTTCAAAGAAAATGCCATTGACGATGACCCAACAGTGTATATTAATATTACATCAAAAAGAAAAGCAGACGATGCGCCCGAGGGTTGCGAAAACTGGTTTGTAATGGTTAATGTGCCTGCAAATTACGGACAAAACTGGGCGCAATTAATTGAAAAGGCAAGGCAAAATATCTTAACCAAATTGAGTAGGATTTTAAAAACAAAGATAGAACCATTGATTGTTAACGAAGAAATATTAGACCCCATTAAAATAGAACAAAAAACATCTAGTTTTAGAGGGGCTTTGTATGGGAGTTCGAGCAATGATATGATGGCTGCTTTTTTTCGTCATGCCAATTTTTCATCAAACATTAAGAACCTATATTTTTGTGGCGGAAGTGTGCATCCTGGAGGGGGCATTCCGTTGTGTTTGCTTGGTGCAAAAATTACCAGCGAGTTGGTGAAAGGCAGCACTCAATAACTAAAATCTTTTTTCTTTTTAAAAAAACTGTATATATTTGCAATTGTACTGTCAAAAAGAAAAGTTTGTTTACTGAGTGTTTTATTTTGTTTCGCTTGTAACAAAAGCATGGTTTTTGTGCAAGACAGTCTTTTTTTCAAAAACGGAAAAATTTTGGCTGCGAAAGTCTTAAAAGTATATCCTATGTTTATAGAATACAAGTTTTTTGACACAGCCATAAAAACGACATTCACAAAGTCTAAATCAGAGTTGTTTAAAATAAAATACCAAGACGGGCAAATTGAATTTAATGAAACTAATTTTGTATTGGACACCATTAAAATTGCTTACAATTATCTTAAAAACCCTTTTTATTTCTCAAAACGACAAATGGACAGTATAGGAAAACTTGATGCTTCTGAATATTTCACAGATAAATATTCAAACAAAACATTTTTATTCTCTCTTTTCTTAACACCAATTGTTGGCGGTGTTGTTGCTACAAATGACTACCGCAAAGAAAACACAAAAACAGATTAGAATATGCCAAACTCTAATCTAAAAGATTCGGTAGTTTACATAAATGCATATAAACAAAAGGCAATGAAAATGAAAAAATCGGATATTACCTCCAATTATTTTCCTGTTTTATTCTTATACCTTATTACCTCTTTGTTTTTTATTAAATTTTAGCCCTAAAAATTCTTTAAACATGAAAAAAATTGTAATCTTCGCTTTGTTGCTTTTTGTTTTTAAAACAAACCATGCACAAGACAGCATATATTTGAAAAGTGGACAAATTGTTTCTTCGCAAATTATCCGAATTGGAATAAACACCATAGAATACCAGTTGTTTAATTACAGCGATGGTCCAATTTTTAAAAAATATTTAAACGAAATTTATTTAATAAAATATCAAAACAAAACGATTGATTTTTTCAACAAGGACTCTATTTTTAATCAAAACGCACAAATTGTTCAAGCAACCAACATTCCCATAAATGACATAGATATTAATATTTTGAGCAGTTCCGAACTAGAGATATTGGGAAGAAGAGATGCCCAAGAAAATTATGATACAAGATATTTGGGTGCCAGTGTTTTTTTCACATCATTTATTCTTGGCCCCATTGGCGGTTTGGTTTCTGCGGCCATCATTAAAGGAAAAACCCCTAGCGAAGGGAATTTGAATATGCCCATTACGCCCACCCTTGCTTCTCCAATCTATCAAACAGCCTACAAACAAGAGGCTAGTAACATAAAGAAAAGAAATGTGAATACGAGCTCTGCTTTTGGCGTAACGCTCTCGTTGCTTATTTGGAGCATTTATGGTTTTTCTAGATAGAATTATTAGCGGGCTAGTCGATTTTAGACTTGGTTGCTGTGTTGTGTTTATTAAAAACTTGTTGAAATGGATCTAAATTTTTAATTATTGTAACTTTTATTCAAGCTTTCCGTTTCACCCATAATTAGAATGACAGAAAGGGAGTACAATACATGTGCAGAAAGCATTGCCAATTCCTTGTTTAGATTTATCTACAAGAAAATGCAGGCAAGAGAAAATGCAGAAAATATTGTGCAAGACACCTTTGAGAGTTTATGGATGAATAAAGACAAAGTGGAATTTGAAAAAGCAAAAAGCTGGCTGTTTACAGCAGGTTACCGTAAAATGATAGACCAATTAAGAAGAGATAAAAAAATGGTGCAAATGCCTGAACATATTAATGAAAAAGGATGTACGCAGTGTCAACCTGATTTAAAAGAAATAATTAATAATGCAATGCAATTTCTGCCAGAAATACAACGCACTGTTATTATGTTAAGAGATTATGAAGGATATGATTATGCTGAAATTGGTAATATTACTGATTTAAAAGAATCGCAGGTAAAGGTGTACATTTTTAGAGCAAGACAAACATTAAAAAATTATTTAGTAAAATTAGAACATATAATATGAACCATTTGAATGATGAAAATATTGACGAGATAATGTTTCAGCTTTTAGAAGGCGAAATAAAGGGAGCGGAGCGCATAAGGATTTTAGATGCTATAAATGCAGATAAAAAATATAGTGCATTGTGGCTTATTTGGCAGCAAACGGTATTGAATGTCAATGATGATTTATTAGTAATGGATACCAATAAATTAAAAAAGAAAGAGAAAGTACCATTTGTTTTATGGCCTAAATATGCGGCTGTTGCTTTTATTGTTTTAATAGTGGGGGTTTTAGTTTGGAATATTAACGCGCCAACTATTCCAGCAGAGCTAACTCATACAGACTATAAAGGCAAACCTGAAACTGGGGTTATAAAAATGCCCGAAAAACCAATTACAAACACTTTGGAAAGAGACACTTTTGTGCCATTAAAAGAAAAAATAAAAACGATGGTTCAAAATAGTGAACATCTGCCTAAGTACAAATTCTCTAATTCAAAATTAGAAATTAAAAATATACTAACTCCAAATTATGTATCTGAAACAGAAAAATTTGTTGAAAATGAAATTGAGCCAAAATCCGAAATTTTAACACCAACAAAACAAGAAGCTAAAAAAGAAACACTGCCAATTGTTGCACAAAATACTATAGCTGATAATATTATAGTTACCTATGAAACAGAAAGTGTAAAAACCCAAAAAACGAATTTCATTCAAGATAAAATAACGGAAAAAACCAATTTACTGGCACGCATATTTAGCAAACCCAAATTGCATATAGTTAACGATAGCAATACAAGAACTAACAAAAAATTCATTATACAAAACAAAGAATTTAAAATAATCGCAGGATTTTAACAACAACCATCTATAAAAAATATCAAAATGAAATCAATAAAAATTATCACAAGGCTATTAACATTAGTCTATTTCACCTTTTCCGCCAATGCGCAAACCACAGGTGACACAGTAAAAATTAATTACAAAGGAAAAAATTACACAATTCCTACTTCAATAAGCGAGGATGAGGAGGAAAGTAACAGAACTTTGAAATTTAACGATACCATTACAAAAAGAATAGTTACAATAAAAGTAAAGTCAGCTAAAACTAATGAAATATTGAGTGTCTTTGGCGATTCTATTTCTAAAAAACAAAAGTTTATTAATACTTTTAAAGAACGCAATGTTAATACCAAACATAAACATTTTATTGAAACAGATTTTTTTACAGATTTATGTATTGGGTTTACGGGAATAAATAGCGAGTTAAATACACACTTAACTTCAAGCCTTTCTCCAAGAGTATTTAGAAGTGTAAACACAAGCATTACCGTCATGAAATTAAACATGAATTTGTATAAAAATAAAATAAAATTACACGTAGGTAAAGGTAGTAATAATTATTTTATGAAATACAAAAACACGCAAAACCTTCTTTATTTAGATGGGGCAGGGCATTTGAATAATTACAGAGACACGGTAAATAATATTAGAAAAAACAGAATGGATATTAGCTACATTACTTTCCCGATTATATTAGAGTATAATAATAAGAAAGATAAATTTAAAATTGCTGCTGGTGTAGAGTTTGGAATTGCTGGAACTACAAAATTAACAATAAAAGGAAATTTGGATGATGGAACTTTTAAAACCAAAAAAGATGTTGATTTAAAAATAAATCCTATGCAAATGAATGCAATTTTTAAAATAGGTTTCGAAAATATTTCCTTATTTGGCGGATATACACTTACAAGTATGTTTAAAGATAATGCTTTTGCAAATGGGCAAAATCCTAATCAGAATTTGTTTTCAATTGGCATTTGTGTTGGTGGATTTTAACCATCTAGGCATTCGCTATGCAAGTAATCATGACAGACCTCATAACTTTAATGCGCTTTACAATTTTAAACATAAAAAATTAATGGTAACCGCACAATTTACTTTTTAATCTGGAAGGCCATACTCTTCACCGCTGTTTTTGATGCCTAATTTTTCTGTAGCCTATTCGCAAAGAAACGAGTTTAGAATTCCAAATTTTCACAAATTAGATTTGGGGATTATTTACACCCCAAAAACTAAACTAAAACAAAGTTGGCAATTCAATTTATATAATGCCTACAATCGTCAAAATGTATATGCAATAGTATATGAATTAGATTCTAAAGATTATGTTTATAAGTTTAGACAATTTACGGCTTTCCCAATTTTACCTTCATTAAGTTATTAAATTTTAGTTTTCAGTTGCGAAAACTTCTAATAGGATAGAAAAACGCCATCCTTACCACATCTTTTAACTATTATAAAACAAGCGCTTTATTTCCTAAAAGAACTACTACTTTTTTACTTTAGCTGCAAAATCATTTTTCAAGCCGCTGTAGTTTGTAATATCTACTTTTATTGAACCCACCATAATTTTAGCCTTCACTCTAATCGGTATTTTGTTCTCGTCATTGCTCACCCAAACTGTCATATCGTCTTTATCTTTAAAAACCCTATCAATAACAAGAGTAGGAATAAATCGTATGCATTTTATTTTTCCAATATCGGTATTAATGGTTTCTTTGCCATCGTATTTAAAACCAAGGTTGTAAATTTTATTGTCCAAGTAAATATCCAAAGGGTAATTGTCGCCTTTTTTGGCGTTGGAAAAGTCAATGTTTCTAACATAATATAAAGCAGAAATAATATCGTGGGTATATTCTGGCATGTCCAAAACACCTTTTATTCCATACAATTTCTTTTTGCTGTGTTTGAAAGTTACCAAGTCGTTGTCTTTATACTTATCCTCCTGCACACTTTTATTGTAACTTATTGGTGCAATGGCTTCGATATCAACATAACTTTCAAATTTGTCTCTCACTTTATAAGCCCAATCAAAAGAGCTAAAAGTTCTGCCATCGGCTTTGATATGATAGCATTTGCGGTCGTTTTTTTCTACCAGCTTTTCTCCCACTTCTAGCGTTACAGCGGCAGCGTTCAATAAACCATAGTGAACCCTAAAAGTTAGTTTTTCATTAAACCCAAACGCTTCGTTGGTAATTTTCCTGTATTTATAATTGATGTCTTCAGTATCTTTTTGTGTTGTGCTTGGCAAAAAAGTAAAAGCACTTAAAATAAAGACTGTAACAATTGCAAATATTGATTTATTTTTGTTTAAAGTTTTCATAATGTTATTCTTTTATATAATGTTTCAAAAACTGTTCCAAAGTATAGATACTATTAATTTAATATTCAAAAACGCCATTTTCTGACTGAATACTCAATTGTTTTTTGTCTGCGCCCTCCACATAACCAACAATTTGCGCAGCGATGCCAAAAGATTTTGATATTTCTATCATATCATTTGCATGTTTTGGGTCAATGTAAATTTCCATTCTGTGGCCCATATTGAAGACTTGATACATTTCTCTCCAATCGGTTTTGCTCTCTTTTTGAATCGTTTTGAACAAAACGGGGGTTTCAAACAAGTTGTTTTTCACAATTTTTAAAGCTGATTTTACAAAATGCAGAACTTTTGTTTGTCCACCACCCGAGCAATGCACCAATCCATGAATAACTGAACGGTGGTTTTTAAATATTTCCTGCATCACAGGCGCATAAGTGCGTGTGGCAGATAAAGCCATTTTGCCTGCATCCATGTCTAATCCATCAATCTTATCAGTCAGATTTAGCGAGCCGGCATAAGCCAAATGCTGTGGCAAAAGATCGTCATAACTTTCTGGGTATTTCGCTCTGTAATCAGATGAAAAAACATCATGTCGGGCGCTTGTTAGTCCATTGCTGCCCATGCCTGCGTTATAAAATGTTTCGTATTTTGCTTGTCCAAAACTTGCCAAACCCACAATCACATCGCCCGCCTGAATATTATGATTGGATATAATGTCCTTTTGTTTGGCTCTTGCAGTAACAGTGCTGTCAACAATAATAGTTTTAACCAAATCGCCCACATCGGCCGTTTCGCCACCGCCACTTGTAATTTCGATACCATAAGGTCTTAAATTTTCAATAAACGCTTCACTTCCATTAATAATTTCGGCAATCACCTCGCCCGGAATCCTTTTTTTATTGCGCCCAATAGTACTCGAAAGTAACATATTGCTCGTAACACCTACACACAACAAATCGTCTAAATTCATAACAATTGCATCTTGTGCAATGCCTTTCCAAACACTAATATCGCCTGTTTCTTTCCAATAAATATAAGCCAAACTGCTTTTTGTGCCTGCTCCGTCTGCATGAATAATATTACAAAAATCTTTGTCGCCTGCCAAAATATCCGGTATAATCTTACAAAAGGCTTGAGGAAACAAACCTTTATCAATGTTGGCAATCGCTTTATGGACATCTTCTTTTTGTGAAGAAACGCCTCTTTCGTTATATTTATCAGTAGGATTCATGAAAAAAATAGTAGCTGCAAATATAATTATTTTATCTCTAAAAAATGGCGAATGGTTTTTAGTTGAAAGGTGAGCGGTTTTTAGGTTAAAAACTGATTCATCGAAATTTCAATTTAAAGCATCATTTATACCCATTAGATATTAGCAGTTTCTGTTGAGTGTAGTCAAATGCTTAATGGTTTATGCTCTCAACTAATTATACAATTCACTAATATATAAATTTCAAATCCATTAAATGATCTCAATTATTGGTCGTTGTTACATTAGTGCAGAACAATTAATTTGTAAACCATTTTGTTGTTTAAATCCTTCATAAAATAAACTCCATTTTTAAGACTGCTCACATCAATTTCATTCACCCCTTTTTTAACAGTCTGAATCAAAACCATTTGGTGGAGAGAAGAATAAAACTCTATTGTTCCATTTTCTGTGGTTTCAATAAAAACTTTGTTGGCACAAGGATTTGGATAAAACTTGGTTGGGATTAACATTTCCTCATTGACATTTAAACCATAGCCCCCATTGTTTTTTGTTCTTAAAATAAGCCCACCATAGCTTACAGCCAATCCCACAGACCCATAAAAGCTCATATTATTAATGTCTGATGCTGTTGCTACTTTGAGCAAAGACCTTTTTACTAAAACACTGTCTGTTTTAGTAATTAAGCCACTGCTACCTCCAATAAAACCTGTATCTTTGTTCAAAAACCAGGCGCAAAATATTGATTTCATTTCTGGGGCAATTGTTTTAGACCAAGTTTTTCCGCTATTTTCGCTTCGCAGAATTACATTCAAATGCCTGCCCACTTGACTGGAATCTCGCATACCGCCAAAAATTAAAACGATGGAATCATTAAAAGTCAAAACTTTATTCAAATTAACAGCAGTTGGCACATTTATTTTTTGCCATAAACCTCTATTAATATCCTTTTTTAACACATAGCCGCTGTCGCCTACCGCAAAACAGGCTCCATTATTTGTAATGGCAACACTTTTTAAGACAATATTGGATTCTAAAGTGGTAT
>JBDNIM010000451.1:0-2257 GCA_041688295.1 Bacteroidia bacterium | reverse complement strand
GTCTTTTTTGCAAACAGGCCAAAAAGAGAGAAAATGCGATACGCGCCCTAAAGTTTCCCAGAAATTAAAATTTGAAAAATCGAAAATAGATGCGCCCCGAGACCGGTGGCTGGCGGCTTTGCGGCAGGTCTCGTGCTTTGACGAGACGGAGCGCAGCGAACCCAAAAGGGCGAGGAAATGGCGCCCAAATCGGTTGATTATGATTAAAAAACAAGCTTTTGAATGATAATCTATAAATTCACTTAAATTTATTTTAACTTTGAAAAATGAAAATTGGCGAACAATTTAAACATCTATTTGAAACAGAGCTTTTAGCAGCGTTTGAGTCAAAGGCAGAAGAGAAATTTGCAAAAGAAGGGGAAATTATTTTAAACATTGGTGAAACCGTTCGTTGGATTCCAATTGTATTAAAAGGCACTCTAAAAATATCAAGAATAGATGAAGAAGGAAAAGAGTTGTTGTTGTATTATATAAACCCTAAAGAAAGCTGTGCCATGACATTTAGCTGTTGTATGCAAGAATTTCCTAGCGAGGTTATGGCATCAGCCGAAGAGGATGTTGAGTATTTGGCAATTCCAATTGTTGTAATGGATGAATGGATTGTTAAATATGCTTCGTGGAAAAGTTTTATCATGAAAACCATCCGCCTGCGATTCAATGAATTATTGAGGGCTATCGACCAATTGGCTTTTCAAAAACTAGACGAACGCTTGGTTTTTTATCTTAAAGAGAAATCTAGAGCGACAGGCTCGACTTTAATTAATCTTTCTCACGAGCAAATAGCCAACGAAATGGCAAGTTCGCGCGAGGTGATATCTCGTTTACTAAAAAAACTAGAAAACGACAACAAAGTGCTTCTTTTTCGCAACCAAATAAAATTGCTAAAAACATTATAAAAAACGAATTGTGACAAATATCACTTATCATTCAGATTAAAACACTGACCTTTGCACTACAAATTAAAAACAAACAAACAAACAAACAAACAAACAAACAAACAAACACGATGAAGAAAAACATGGGAACAACAGACAGAAAATTGAGAATAGCTATTGCGTTATTAATTGGTGTTTTATATTTTTTAAACATCATTTCAGGCACAGTGGCTATTGTTCTTGGCATTGTTGCAACGGTCATGTTGCTGACTAGTTTTATCAGATTTTGCCCATTGTATTGGCCGTTTAAAATATCAACCATTAAGAAACAAAATTAAATGAAATACCTTTTAAAATACAAATTGATGATTTTGGGAGTTGCACTGGGTGCCATTGGTGGATATGCCTATTATTACTTTATAGGATGCGCTAGCGGAACATGTGCAATAACCTCCAAACCATTAAACAGTGCGCTTTATGGTGCATTGATGGGAGGCGTTTTATTCAGTGGTTCAAATAAAGAAAAAACAATATAGAAAATGAAATCAGTAATTATAGATGTGAGAACACCCGAGGAATTTATGGGTGGAAATGTGGTGGGAAGTATCAATATTCCAATGCACGAAATTCAACAACGCTTAGATGAAATTAAAGCAATAGAAGAACCAATTGTTCTTTGCTGTGCTAGTGGAGGCAGAAGCGGGCAGGCTGCAGCTTTTTTAAAAAGCTTAGGTATTAATTGCGAAAATGGTGGCGGTTGGATGGATGTTAACCATAGTTTGCAGCAAGTTTAAATAAAGATGATACAATTTTTTAAAAACTTATTGGGCATTGCGCCAAGCGTAGATTATAAAGCGCTTTTGAGCAATGGCGCCCAAATCATAGATGTGCGCACAAAAGGCGAGTTTCAAAGTGGGCATATTAAGGGTTCGCTGAATATTCCTTTGCAAGATTTGAACAGCAACTTAGCCAAATTAAAAAAAGACAAACCCGTTATTACCTGTTGCGCATCGGGCATGAGAAGCGCCTCTGCAAAAAATATTTTAAAAGCCAAAGGCTTTAGCGATGTTCACAACGGTGGCGGCTGGTCGAGTTTACAGAGTAAAATAAAATAAAAAAATGAAACAAAGAATTTTAACCGGTTGGAATTTTACAAGAGGGCTTTATTTAGCTATGGGCCTTGTTATGATAATACAATCCGTGCTTGTGTTTAGTTGGTTTGGCTTAATTTTTGGCGGATACTTTGCCTCCATGGGTCTGTTTGCCTTTGGTTGCGCATCGGGTGCTTGTTTTAGTGGTGTGTCTGCAAGAAACAGTGGCAAAAAAACGGATGGAAATTCACAAGATATTGAATTTGAAGAAGTAAAATAATATGGCAACAT
>JBDNIM010000450.1:0-2752 GCA_041688295.1 Bacteroidia bacterium | reverse complement strand
GGAGGTGGTGGTACATGTGCAATGTGTAAATGTATTATAACCGAAGGTGGTGGTGATATTTTACCAACAGAAACAGGGCATATCAATCGCAAGGCACAAAAAGAAGGTGTGCGTTTGTCTTGCCAAGTAAAAGTAAAAAACAACATGAAAATCGAAATTCCAGAAGAGATATTTGGAATTAAAAAATGGGAATGTGAAGTGATTTCAAACTATAATGTGGCTTCATTTATTAAAGAATTTGTTGTTAAATTGCCTGAGGGAGAAAGTTTACATTTTGAAGCTGGTGGATACATTCAAGTTGATGTACCTGAATGCACAGTGCCTTTCAAAGACATGGATATTAAACCATTGCCTGGTGACCCTGCCGGTGATGATAAATTCAGACCAGATTGGGACAAGTTTAAACTATGGGACTTAAAAATGACAAATCCTGAACCAATTTTTAGAGCATATTCAATGGCGAACCATCCTGCTGAAGGAAACATCGTTAAATTAAATATCCGTATTGCTACGCCACCTTGGGACAGAGCTAAAAATGCTTGGATGGAAGTGAACCCAGGTATTTGTTCTTCTTATGTGTTTGGCTGCAAACCAGGAGATAAAGTTACAATTTCTGGCCCTTATGGAGAGTTTTTTATTAAACCAACAAAAGCAGAAATGCTTTATGTGGGCGGTGGTGCTGGAATGGCTCCTTTGCGTTCGCATTTGTTCCACTTGTTTCATACATTAAAAACAACTGACAGAAAAGTAACTTATTGGTATGGTGGAAGAAGCAAAAGAGAATTATTTTATATAGATGAGTTCAGAGCCATTGAAAAAGAGTTTCCTAACTTTAAATTCTTTGTTGTGTTGAGCGAGCCAATGCCAGAAGACAATTGGGTAAACAAAAAAGATGTAAACGACCCAGAAGGCGATGGATTTACAGGATTTGTACACAATGCCGTAATTAATGAATACCTAGTTAAACAAAAATCACCAGAGGACATTGAATTTTATTTCTGTGGGCCGCCAATGATGAACCAAGCAGTTATTAAAATGTGTGACGATTGGGGCGTTCCTCAAGAGAATATTGCCTTTGATGATTTTGGAGGATAACCAACTCTCCTACTATATTAAAAAGACTGTCCAATAGGATGGTCTTTTTTTATGGCGCCTAAATTAAACTTTAATAGAAAAACTTAAAAAAGTTGTATTTTTGCATCAAAGGTCGCATTAAATAGTTGAATTTACCTTCCATGTACAGACAACACAAAATTAAGTAATGAAAAAAAACATTCCACTCCTTTTTAAAATAATATGGCTTTTAGCTCTTTTCTTTCAATGTATTGTGGCACAAGGAGAAATTGGAGACACCTTGCTATTAAAGCCAAAACTTAAAACTGGAGACTTGTTTAATTACAAGGTTACAAGGGAGACCGCATTAAAAAACGGAAAACCTGTAATCGAAACCAAAAAATTTAGTTTTTATGTTGACAGTGTTTCCGACAAACTCTATTTTTTACATTACACACGCCTTATATCCAAAGAAGAAGATAAAGCCGCCTTAGCACCTGAAATTAAGCAAGAAGTTGAGCAAATAAAGCTAAAATTTACAATCAATCATAATGGACTATTGGTTTCATTGACAAATGAAAATGCCTATTACAAGGCATGTAATCAATTGACAAAAAATATAATATCAAAATATGACAAAGAAAGTAAAAAGAACAAAAAAAAGAAAGTGTATGTGGACTTGTATTTTGAATATCAGTTTATAACTCCAACTCACATGGAATTTGCTGAGAATCTCGCTGCAGTATTTAGTACAAGAATTATGACTATATTAAAAGACAGTGTTTTTAAACAAGAATCAGGCCTTATAAATATGTATCAATACAAAGCAAAAATTAGTGGTTTTCATTTTACCCGAGTGCTAAAAAACAATTCAACAGATTCAAATTATATAATCTCCCAAGAATTCACTCCAGACTTTAATGGCTATTACAATTTTATAGTTGCTTATATTGAATCTAAAAATATTTACTTTGAACGAACCATTAAAGATGCAGAGGTTGTGCCGTACATTGAAAATGAAAAGACGAAAATTACTGAGCAATGGATGTTAGAGCATCATAAATCTTCTGGCATAAACACAAAGGTAAATTATGAAAGACGGTATCAAATATTTGATAATATGCCAATCCTTTTGACTCAGTATAAATTCTCAATAAATATTATTCCTTAGTTGAGTTCTAATTTGCCACAAAATCTGGTTAAAAGAGAAAATAAACATAAAAAAATAATCAAATAGTTGAAAGAAAAGAAATTTTATATTAGAATGGAATTGAATTTATTAAAATATCAAATTTCCATTAGACAGACAAAAGCTATATTTCAATTAAAAATGATGAAAAATGAAAATTCTATTTGTTTGCAGTAGAAATAAAAGGAGAAGTAGAACTGCTGAAAATATATTTAAAAATCATGATTTATTTTTTGCGAAATCAGCAGGTTTTAGCGACAAAAGTCCTGTAAAAATTAATGAGAAATTAATTCTTTGGGCAGATTTAATACTATTAATGGAATATGAACATTCCAAAAGAATTCACCAACTATTTGACAAAATACAAATACCAAAAACTGAAGATTTAAATATTAAAGATAATTATGAATATATGGACGAAAAACTAATAGCACTTTTAACAGAAAAGGTAAAAATATACATTAAAAAAACTAGCACCTAATATCTGATTGGCAATAGGCAATAGGCAAT
>JBDNIM010000449.1:0-2293 GCA_041688295.1 Bacteroidia bacterium | reverse complement strand
TTTGATGAAGAAACCAACCTAAGGTGCCATATTTTATTGGACACATCGGCCAGTATGTTTTATCCCACAGAAAGTTTAGACAAACTAAAATTTTCTGTTTTGGGTGCAGCTATTATTTGCAATATTTTAAAAAAACAAAGAGACGCTTTTTCCTTAACCACTTTTAACGAAACGATTGAAACCCAAACAGAGGTGCGTTCATATTTGGCGCATTACAGACACATTATCAGCAGTTTGCAAAATGTAATTGCCTCGCCAAAAAACAAAAAACAATCTAACATTGCCCAAACGCTAAACACCATAACCGAACAAATTCACAGACGGAGTTTGGTGGTTATTTTTAGTGATATGTTTGAAATGGGGACAGAAAACACAGCATTGTTTGATGCTTTGCAACATTTAAAATTCAAAAAACATGAGGTAATTTTATTCCATGTGATGGACAAAAAAACAGAGCTTGATTTTGAGTTCGAAAACCGTCCTTATAAGTTTACCGACAAGGAAACGGGCGAAGAGATAAAATTATTTCCCGAGCAAATAAAGTCCACATACACCAAAGCCATCAATGATTTTGACAAAGAACTGAAGCTAAAATGCACACAGTTTAAAATTGATTATTACCCAATAGACACAGCCCAAGATTTCAACCAAATTATGATGCCTTTTTTCTCTAAGAGAAAGAGGATGGGGTAATACCGAATATGCTTTCAATGTAGTCCAATCACTACGCTTGATTGTCCTATTTTCAAGCTATATCTCCGCTCAAGAAATTATACTTTTTTATTTCTATAAAAAAGAATTTCTAAGGCAGAGCAGGCTGGCATTTACAATGTTTTCTGCATTATCATTATTGAATGTTACATTTGTAATTCTATTAAAATTACATTCCATTAAAAGTATATTCTCTATTTTATGGTCGGGTTCCCTTTTTTTCATTATTTAATTATGCAACCATAGCATAAGATTGTTCAATATTCCCAGTATTACTATTTTCAATAATAAAATCTTGTGAGAATCCCAAATTAAAAAAATGCATATCTTTATCTTTTGTACATAAACTATTAATTTTCAAAGCAATTTCTACAAACATACATTCTGAAAAACAAAAAATAAAATCTTTTCGGCAACAAAACAGTAAACAACATTTGCATTGTTACACGCCTTTCATTTTTTAAATACATTAGTTGATCATATTTAAGTTAAAATCCATTAGTTTTGCGAATAAATGAACCAAACTTTAGAAAAAAATATTTCCATTTATAGTATCCTATTCAACCATTTTTGATTTGCTCGGAAATACTTGCAAAGGCTCACTGAATATGGTTTTTTGTTGGCATTGCTTAGCGGCATTTTTCTTCTTTTTATATTAAAACTCAATATCACTTTTCGTAAACCTAAAGTTATAAAATGGCTGATTCTTCTCCTGTTTGGAGTGGGTTTTATGGCTGTATGGATTGTTTTTGTTAAAACGGATTTAAACGCACTAAAGGTGGATAGATGGAGCGTTATTTCATCGTTTTGGGATGCTTTTTTCAATGGGCATTACCCTTATTTTGCTAGCTCTCATCTTAACAATCCGCCTGGGCCAATGCCTTTTTATTTCATTATTTTCTTGCCATTTTACTTGTTAAAAGCTTATGCCTTTGCCCCACTTGTGGGTGTGGCGATATTATCAATATTTTGTTTTAAAAATGACTGGGGTTATTTACTGCATTTAAAAATGTTGGTTTTTATGTTCTGTTCATTCTATTTTATTTGGGAAACATTGGTGGGTAGCACCGTATTGTTAAACTCAGTTTTAGGGCTTTTGGTTTTCATTTTGGTACAGAATAGTTTTCAAAAACAAACTAAAAATATTTTAATAGCTGGTGTTTCATTGGGAATAATTCTTTCCACAAGAATGGTTTTTGTATTGCCGTTTATTGTATTTTTTGCTTCTTATTTTTTCTCAAAACAGTTTAATCTAAAACAGTTTTTGATTTTTTCTATGGCCGTAATATTCAGTTTTTGCATTAGTTTCCTGCCTTTTGTTTTGCCTTTTTACAATGATTTTTTCAAAATGAATCCTTTTATCATTCAATCAGGATTTTTAATGCCTTCTTATTTCACTTTACTTTTTGCCATCATTGCTTTTATAATGGGTGCTTTTTGGGGCAGAAAAACAGCTTTGGTTTTTTTAGCGGGCCTGTCTTTGTTTTCAAGCATTGTAATTTATTTTGTTTATCATTTAATAACAGATGGCCCCCGAATGGCCTACATAGAAAGCGGTGCAGACATTTCTTATTTCATTTTT
>JBDNIM010000448.1:0-8791 GCA_041688295.1 Bacteroidia bacterium | reverse complement strand
CAAATATTAATTTTATTTTAAGTACATAATATTTGATATCACATTCAAAAAATATTAATCAACAAATAAACAGTTGCTTAGTTAAACATATTACTAACTTTTAGACAGTTGTAATTTTTTAAAATTGCATGATTCGAATCCCTCTTTCTCCGCCATAAAAAAACCAACTCCAAAGTTGGTTTTTTTATGAAATAATCTTATTTTTTTAATATGGCCATTGATTGGCAACTTTATCATAAACTTCTATGGTAAACTTTAGTTGTGGATGGTATTGAAACAAATTACTTTGCGCCCCAACAACGAATATCCCAATTTTTATGCGCTCTTTCAAAACTCTAATTATTTTCTCAAATCCAACAAAAACCTCCACATATTTTAGGTTTCTTTCCTGGGTGTATAAAAACCCTCCGCCCACTACTTCAATCAAATTAAGCTTTTTAATAATTGGTATTTTATTAATAATTGAA
Source organism: Bacteroidia bacterium (assembly GCA_041688295.1). Classification (GTDB taxonomy): domain Bacteria; phylum Bacteroidota; class Bacteroidia; order NS11-12g; family UBA955; genus JABMMZ01. The sequence goes on along the minus strand of JBDNIM010000448.1, from coordinate 8,324 downwards.
CCATTAAACCGATGAAAATAATGGGCTTCCAAATATCTTTTTCGCACACTAAAAGAAGAATCTAGTCCTTGAAAAGAATATAAAGGATTGCTAAAAAAAATGGGGCCAATGCTCCTTTGAAATTTATAATCTATGATTCTTAAATCTTTGGTATTTATAAATTCTCCACTTGTAATTCTATATTTACTATTTCCTAAAAGCCCTACTTTTAGCTCCTGTTCAACACCAAATTCTAAATAATCAAAATTAATTGTACTTTTAAAAGCGGGCAAACCTTTTCTATATTTCACATAAAATTCAGGCCATTTTGAACCGAGTACGAGTTTTTGAAAAGGCTCTCTTATATATTTTTGAAAAGGCACATAAGACAGCGTAAAATTGCCATAAAATGCGTTAAAATCTTTAAAATCAACAACATTGGAATTACCTCCCCAAAGACTATCGCCCCTGCTATCAAATTTATAATTAGCAACCGAACGCCTGCTCGCAACCTCCGCCCCTATTTGAAAATACAAACCATTTACAAGCTCTTGTTTATGACTTACAGAGGCAAAGGTTTGAGTAAAAAAGTTACTTCTTGCAAAAGTTCTAATCCAGGATTCAAAAGGATTAATAATGCCGAAATCTTCACCAACAGAAAAAGAATATCTAGCACGGCTAAAAGGATTGTATAATTTAGAGAAACTCGCACTGCCTTTAATATCTTTATTTAAAAAACCATAATTGGGTCGAACCAAAAAATTAATCTCTTTTTTATTTTTAAAGATTTTATTATAGCTTACCCAATAATTCAACCTTGGTCCAGCAATATAAAGGGGTGTGTAAATAAAAATTAGTGGTTTGAAATACCAATTTCTTTGAGTGCTTCTTTTATAATTTGTTTGGCCAAAAAAAAACAATTTAGTAAAAGTTATTTTATTTGTAACTTCGTCAACGGAATCTTGATACGATTTTTGTGTAACCAGTGCAATCATGCTATCATTTTTGCTGATTAAATCAACCTCACTCCTATTTAAAGGTTCTTTTCTAATGTCTATCCAATAACTACTGTCTCTTTCATAAGCATCTTGTTTGGTGCTGCTTAATTCAGAATTAAAAAACTTTTTGCCAACTGCTATATTTAATACAGGTTTATTATACAAAACCGTTGTGCTACCATCTTTTTTATTTAAGCCTTTACCAGATGAATAATTAAAAACTTGCTTTTGCAAAATACTTTGCCCACTATCAAGAGTAAATTCTTGATAAATCTCAAAAAAATCATATTCAGACAAGTGATATTTAGGAGCCGTTAACCTTAAAGATTTAATTGCCCAAATGCTATCAATTATTGTAATTTCACCAGAAAAAAGCGCATTCCCCAATATTCCTGGACTAACTTTAATTTTATACAATTTTTGACCATTTTCTTCATAAACCTTGATAGACTTGAACTTATAAGCGATTAACCCACTATTTGAAATGGGGGACAAAAAAGGTGATTCGCTGAGGGCGGGCACTTTAATAAGATTTTTATAAAAATTGAAATCCCCTTCCGTATGACTAAGATAAAACAGACTGCTTTTGTCCCCAATAATTTTAACACCTAATCGTTCTTCTTTAATTTTGTTTGGCGAATCAAAAAAGGTTTTTAAAAAAATTTCAGCAAAACCAAAATTTTTATTTATGACCGTGTCATTTTTAAGTGTTGAATCGTCCCGTTTTTTTACTTTTACATTAAATGTTTCGTTTGCCTTAATGTAAGCTTCAACAGAATAGGCTTTCTGATACAAAAACTTGTTTTTATTGTCAATCACATTTTTAATAATCTCTTCAGATTTATCATTTTTTTTAGAATTAACTTTTATGGAATATATTTCAGAAATTTCTTGATTCAGGACAACATTTTGGGTGATTGTTTTTTTCTTTACAATAACAGGAATTTTGATGGTTTCAAAGCCTACAAAAGAAAAAACAAGGGTGTAGGCTCCTTCATAAAGTTTAAGTTTATAATTCCCTTCAATGTCTGTAGTAGTGCCAAAATTAATCTTTTCAACAACAGAAACATCAACAAAAGCAAGCGGTTCATTGGCGGCATTAAAAACCTTTCCTGAAATTACAGTTTGGGCGTTAGTTTCTAAAAACCTAAATAAAAATGTTAAAACTATAATATACTTAATATTCACAATATATTAAAAAACCAACTTCAATACTAGTCTTCTACTGTAGAAATCAATGTTTTCATAATAAATAGCATTAAATATTCTTTGAAATTTTTGTTGCAATTTCTAAATATTCACTATCCATAAAACTAACTCTAGGTGCAGTAAAATTCAAATCTCCAATATTGTTCATAGGCACTAAATGTATGTGAGCATGCGGCACTTCAAGCCCTATCACTGCCACACCAATTTTCTTACACGCAATAGTTTTTTTTAAAGCTATTGCAATTTTTTGTGCAATCAAATGAAATTCAGCCAATTTAGTAGCTTCCATATCAAAAATATAATCAATTTCATTTTTAGGAATTACAAGCGTGTGCCCTTTTGTTAAAGGATTTACATCCAAAAATGCTAAATAATTATTGTCCTCATAAACAATATGAGCAGACAATTCTCTGTCAATAATTTTTTTAAAAACAGATTTCATTTTTTACAAGCTAATTTCTAATATTTCCAATTTAATAATCCCTGCCGGAACTGTTATTTCTACAATATCTCCTTTCGATTTCCCAATTAAACCAATAGCGACAGCAGACTTGCTAGAAATTTTCCCCAATTTCATATCAGCTTCTTTTTCTGAAACAATCATATATTCCATTTCTCTATTGGCAGTAATATTTTTGACTCTCACCTTATTTAAAAGATTTACCTTGCCAATATCCAATTTTGTTTCATCAATAACCCTTGCGTTAGCAAACATGGTGTTAAGTTTTGCTATTCTTGCCTCTAGCAAGCCTTGGGCTTCTTTGGCTGCATCATATTCTGCATTTTCAGACAAGTCGCCTTTATCTCTAGCATCTGCAATTTGAGCTGTAATGGCGGGTCTTTGAACTCGTTTTAATTCTTCAATCTCTTTTTTTAGATTTTCGAAACCTTCTTTGGTTAAATAAACTTTTTCTGACATAATATTTTAGATTTTATTTTTAAAAAAAACAAGTGCTATCATTAAAAAAATGAAAGCACTTGCGCAAAGTTAAGCTAAATTAATTGAATTAAAAAAGAGTAACTCTTAATCCAATAGAATGTGTACCGCTAAAAGGCCTTGTTGCTCTGTAAGAATAGTCGAAACCTAAATTGGCAATTCTTTTATTATCTTTGTCTTTCAATGGAATTTGAAATGTAGTACCTATATTTAAACCTGTAAAAGCGTTGTTTCTTGTTTCATATTTAAAAATGCCTTTTTCATAATTATAACCTGCTCTCAACATTAAAATTTCTTTAAATGCATATTCTGCACCAATTGCTGTTTGATTTGACATGGCTTCATTTTTTGTAAATGTTATTGCTGGTGTCAATCTATGCCAATAGGTTTCGTTATTGTTATCTAAACGGAAATCGTAGGCCATTCCAATATTTATTAAAGATGGTAAAGCAACTTTATCAGACCTTTGAGAGGTAGTTGTTGTGAATGGTTTGCCATCAATATTAGATTTTGTTGCCAATCCATCGCCAGAATATCTAACATCTGTTCCCAAATTTTTTATACTTACCCCAAAATGTATGTCAGAACCTCTTCCAGCAGCAGGATTGTCGCTTTCGTTTTGGAACTTCAATTTATTTCCAGATTTCAACTGATCGGCAAATTGCAAACCAGCATCAAAAGCAATAGCACTCGTTCTTACATCAGGTGTTGACTCACTTGCTAATTTAACATTTATACCCGCAGATATTCTCTCAGAGAAATTATGTGCATAAGCTAAATTGATGTTACTAATTGATGGCTTATAGGTTCCAATTCCGCCTTCTGGTTGGTCTGGTGTTGTGATATTTATTTGACCAAGTGAAAAAGATGTTACAGAAAGTGCTATGACACCGCCAAGTTTTTCATCCGTTACCCCAACTCTTTGCGCCAAGCCAAATGAATTGATATTAATACCAGTTCCACCAAGCCATGATGTATAAGAAAATGCAACATCTGTTTTTTTCACCTTGCCCAATCCTGCTGGATTGAGATGAAAAGACTCCACACCTCCAACTGCCGCAGAATAAGAATTTCCCATTCCGCTAGATTTTGCCCAAGAATTTATCAATAGTTGAGAAAATCCGTATTGACCAATGCGCGCGGGCGCAGCTAGAGTTTGAGCTTTCAGAGCTGATGAAACAAACAGAAGCCCTAGCCCTATAATAAAATATTTTTTTTTCATTCTTTTTCTTTAATAATTAATAAGTATCCAAATCTAATTGACGCATTACGCCATACCATTTCAATATTTTTTCTCCCAAATTGCCACAATCAACATGAATGATATAAAAACCACTCGCTATTGGCACTCTATTGGTGTTTTTCAAATCCCAATCTACAAAAGTTTCATTGTCATCTTTTTTAATCCTACGAACTAAAGCACCATTCAAAGTATAAATTGAAATGTCTGCTTTGGGTGGCAAATTGATGATTTTTATTTTATTTTCGACTGCGCTAGACTCGTAACCAGAATAAGCATAATATGGATTTGGCACAACACCAATAAGATTAACAGATTTTTTTCCAGTTTGCTCATTTACATTGTTAAACACTTTTTCTGTGCTAAATGTATAAATTGGTGCTTTTGTAGAATCACCATAGTCTTCATATTTTTTAGTATATGGTTTTCTAACATGTATTGAAATTTCAACTTCTGTTGGAGGCACCCCATTTGTAATACTAAATCCGTTGGCTGTCATTGCTGGAACAGTCCACATTGCTTGAGAAAACACTCTTCTTCTGTCTCCTGCAACTCCAGTTGCTAAAAGTGCTTTGTAGGCATTTCCTTCATCATAAATTGGCCCTCTGTAAACTCTTGAAACCATCCCTTGATAGCTTCCCATTACATAGAAAAAGTGTTTTCCGCCAAATGATAAATAATTTGAACTACCAAAATCGCTTGTTGGGTTCCAAATCATGTCTCTTCCGTTGTCGTTTGGCACATAAGAATCTTCTCCAAAAACAATGTTTAATCTTTCGCCTGTTTCAAGGTTGATAGCATAACCGGGAAAATAACTTGTACCTGTTTCACCTGGGACTTCTTCCCATCTGATAAAAGAACCATCAGAATTGTTGTAAATCGGTCTTTTTGATGTAGCAGCCCTTAACCCAAATTTAGGAGCCCCACCTTCAGACAAGGCAACATCTTCTGCTAATTCTATAACTATTGTTTTGCTCCATTTTCTAACATCGGGGGTTAAAACAATTTTCACACTTGCTAGTTCCGACATTGGATTGTCTTGCACTGCGTTTTGGCTAAATGCAGGAGAATATAAAACGGTTCCTCTTCCAGTTCCGCTTGGTTTTGGGCCAATAGCTCTTGCTGTTAAAGCATAAGGTGCAATTCTACCATTCCATATTTTCTCATAAGCTTGATTGGGGTCATAAGATTCCAATCCATTTCGCAAAGGATCCAATTCTCCATTAAAATCATCAGAATAAGCGTCAAAAGTGCCAGTAAATTTGGTGCCTGAACGAATCCAATTTAATGGAGAATTATCTAAATCATTGTCAAACAAAGCTGTTAACCATATTTTATTATTATCTTTAAAAACAACACTATAATTTAAAAAACCATTTGTTGGATCACCATATTGGTTTTTGCCTGGAGAAGGTGGTTGTTGAACTTCCACAGCCAATCCCCAATCTCTCAAACTTTGTAATCTTTTAGTTGGGCCATTCAAACTTTCTCTTCCTTGAACAGTTTCTATTAATTTCTCAATTGTGCCTTCAGAATAAACAACTTCATTGTTTGTTAAATTTGTTAGCATCCAGTATGAATTTACTGAAATATTATCTTGCCACCTGTTTGCACCAGATCCTAATGGAGAAACTCTATCGGCAGTCAATTCTAAAAATCTAAACTCAAAATTAGCGTTTGGTACTAAAAGCGGATCAACAATCTTAATTTTTACTGGACCGTTACCTCCTAAATAAACTGGCTGATCAATTTTTCTTGTTGAACTGTTTAATATTGCATCAATTGTTTCTTTAGAAAATTCTAAAATATTTCCGCCATTACCTTGTCCCGAAATTTGCCTTAAAATAGGACCATCTCCATAATTAGATTGTTGATCGCTTCCTCCTTGCTCTGGCATTGTATTTCTTGGATAAGCGCTAAATCTAATTGGTGTTCGTGATGGTAAAAATTGAATTGGCTCATTTTTGTTAGGGTCATTAGAGGGAAATCCATAGGGCATCAATAAATAGTAGTAGGTTCTAAAATTTACTAAATTTTTATTAGAACCTGCTGCAAATGCATCAGATTTCACACTAAATGTTCTTTGAACACCTTTGTTCGCTCCATCAACCATTAATTTTGGAATAAGCGCAGAAACATCTGCATCATAATCTTTATTAATCATTGTTGTTATTTCATCTTTAATATCACATTGGGCAATCAATCTTGCTTTTTCAACATTGTTTAGTTCATTGTTTGAGACTGTTCCATCTTTTAATTGATACAATAAATATCCTTGAAATTTGTAAACAATTAATTGGTTTAATTCATTTTTAACATCTTCAGAATAAGCTTCTGTAATTTCTGCATTTATCAATTTAACTACTAGTTCATTATTCAATTCTTGAACCTCTGTTACAGGAGGCGTAGGGCCATTTATTAAATTAAATTTATTGTTAAATAATTTTTGGGCTTTATCGCTTGCTAACTTTAAAGAACTTATTGAACCAGCAGCACCGCCTGAGTTAGCTCTTGCCCAAACAACTCCAACTGTTACATAATTAACCGCCCCCGGCAACAATGTAAACGGCCCTGCTGATTGCAAAAATCTTCTATCTGCTGGTTGATTTCCAGCTGTTTGTTCTGTCCAACAAGGTAAAGTAGCGGTTGCAGGATTGGTGCAATTATCAAACATATAATTTGTTTCCACTGTACCATTAACTCCATTCCCACCAAATTTCATTCTGTTTCCATTCATCCATCTTCCTTGCAAAAAATTATAAAAATCTATTGCATTTGTTGGATTTCCATTAATTGGGTTAAAATTGTTGTCATAATACATAAAAACACCCATTCCCAATTCATTCCCATTTTCATCTAAAGGACCTTCAAAGAAATCGACTCCAATACTTGGTGGATTTAATCCATAGCCTAAAACACCTTCATCATTATCGTCTCCATTATAGCAATAGCCTAAACTTCTGTTTACATCGCAACCAACATAATCGTCAGCATAATTGCCTAAATCTGCATCCACCCATTGACCAAAATATGTTTTTTCTAAGGCTTCGAATCCTCTGTTTACAATTTTTGAACGATAGAATGTCATATTATTAACCTCATCATTGGTTTGAAAAGCAAACGCTGTTGTTTGAATTTCTATACCAACAGGAATACCGCCAGTTTCTGAGTGAATATTTCCTCTGTCATTATAAGCAAACCAAATCATTTGGTCTGGCTGATTGTCTCTCAAATTTTTTGCGGCTTCTCTTGTTGGGTCAAGAATTGGATAATCTCCAGAATACGGGTTGTATCCAGGAACGCCATCAACATCAAAAAACGGTGCTAAATCTGTTGTTTGACCTGAGGCAATTGGCGTGTTTGGGTTTCCAAAGGCAGGCCATTCTAAAATGCCTTTAGATAAATCTTGGAATCCCGATTTCTCTTGCCTCAACAATTCTTCTCTAGAAACTTTAAACATTTTATCCCATGATTCACATCGCCCAGCATCCGTACTAACGGTATTTATATCTAATGTGCCTGGCCAAAAATCATTGCCTCTCTGTCTGTAAGTCATTGCAGCCATTCTTAGGTTGCCATCCCCTTTTCCTAATCCGCCAATCCAAAGCGCACCAGCAAATAAAGAATGCTTTCTTACACTATTGGCATCTGAAACTTTAGGTATTTCATATTTAGGATTGTTTAAATCCCACCACATATCGCCCCCATTTAATATACGGGTTCTAACATTATTAATATCTAAATCCGCACTTTGAGAAGCCGCTCTGCAATTGTTTGCTAATTCAATATACTCCGTCTTCTTTTTCTGTTGATTGTCTTTACCGCGGCTGGGGTCAAAGTTTTTAATTTCCGCAGAATACCCTACTAATAGGATAGTGCTGCAAACTAAAAGTAATCCATTTTTTAAAACATTGTTTGACATATAATTTATTTTATTTAACATTGATACTATTTTTTTTTT
>JBDNIM010000447.1:0-10656 GCA_041688295.1 Bacteroidia bacterium | reverse complement strand
ATTGAAAGAAAAAACTATAAAGGCGTATTTATGCCTGGTTTTAGAAAATGGGAAACCACCTATAATCCACCAACGGCTGGGTTACTTTATGTTGACCACTGTGTTGGGAATGTTGATTGGAACCAAATGAATCCATGGGTTAAATTTTATGAAGAGGTTATGGGATTCAAAAACATATTGTCTTTTGATGACAATGATATTTCTACTGAATATTCTGCATTGATGAGTAAAGTAATGAGTAATGGAAATGGTTTTGTGAAATTTCCTATCAACGAACCTGCAAAAGGCAAGAGAAAATCACAAGTGGAAGAGTATCTTGAATTTTATGAAGGCGAAGGCACTCAACACATCGCTATTGCAACCAAAGATATTGTTGCTACAGTAAAAGATTTAATGTCTCGTGGTGTCGATTTTTTAAAAGTGCCAAATTCATATTATGATGATTTGTTAGACAGAGTGGGGCCAATTGAGGAAGACTTAGGCCCATTAAAAGAATTGGGTATTTTAGTTGATAGAGACAACGAGGGCTATTTGTTGCAGTTGTTTACAAAACCTGTGGAAGACAGGCCGACCATGTTTTACGAAATTATTCAAAGAAAAGGCGCAAAATCTTTTGGAAAAGGTAATTTCAAAGCCTTGTTCGAAGCCATTGAAAGAGAGCAAGAAAACAGAGGAAATCTTTAATATTAAAATCTAACTTTATTTTTATGATGCCTCAACAAACTATTTTTGATATGTTGGGCAAAAAAATAGTGTGCAATTATCCACCAAAAAGGATTGTTTCACTTGTGCCATCGCAAACGGAATTATTATATGATTTAGGTTTAAAAGACAGTATTACAGGGCAAACAAAGTTTTGTATTCATCCGAAAGAATTTTTTGGTAATGCAAATAAAGTTGGCGGCACGAAAAAAGTTGATTTCAATAAAATTATTGCCCTTAATCCTGATTTAATTATTTGCAACAAAGAAGAAAACACCAAAGAAATTGTTGAAACATTAGAGGAGAAATTTCCAGTATGGACAAGCGATATTGTTACGATTGAGGAAAACAATAAAATGATTGAGCTTCTAGGCAAAATCACTCAAACAGAAGAAAAAGCTGCTAAAATTATTACTGGCATAAATCAAAGTTTTAAGATAAAACAAATTTTCAAAGGTCGTTGCTTATACTTTATTTGGAAAAAACCATACATGGCGGCTGCAAATGACACTTTTATAAATACCCTTTTGAATTGCAGCGGTTATGTTAATGTTTTAGAAAACACAGCACGCTATCCTGCCTTAGAAGAATCTGAAATAATAGCACTCAACCCAGATACAGTCTTTCTTTCATCCGAACCCTACCCTTTTAAAGAAAAACACATTGAAGAGTTGCAACATATTTTGCCCAAAGCAAAAATAAGACTAGTGGATGGCGAAATGTTTAGCTGGTATGGCAGCAGAATTTTGCATTCGCGGCAATATTTTTCAGAATTATAAGGCTTGTCATTAACTTAAAATACAATACTAAATTGCGCCAATTTCACGAGCCAAATCTTTTAGCGATTGATCTTTTTTATCTAAATTCGTTTTTGAAAACACTTTACTAGCATCTTTCAATACCAATTGTTCGTTATTTCGTTGCATAATCAATGGATTTACTTCTACACTAAAAACAGTCTCCTGATTGGCATCTCGTTTTACTTTTATTTTTAAAAAAGCACATAATTGGCACCATGTAAAAATATCATAAGCCACAAAATCGGCTAAACTATAAATGGCAAACCCAGTTTTATTTTTTTGTGTAAATGGGTCTTTAAATTGGTAATATCGAAAAGGCTGTAAATTGTGCGGATGTCCACCAGCAATAATATCAATGCCACAAGTTTCAAATATTCGTTGAAATAAATCGATGGTGTTTTGATTAGGATATGCTTGATAGGCATTGCCACAATGTAAGGCACAAATCACCAAATCTGCACCCATAAGCCTAGCCTTTTTTGTATCGTTTTGCATGGTTTCAATATTACAATTGGCAACATTTAGCGGCAAGATATTAGCTAAATATGGCAATTGTTTTGATGGTTCGAACTGATTGAAAGAATAAGTGTAAGACAAAAAAGCAGTTTTAATGCCGTTTTTGTCTATGATTTCAAATCCATTGTCCTCTGCCTTCTTTTTTGCGCCAGTGTGTTTTATGTTTTTTTTCTCTAAAAAAGAAAGTGTATTTAACAACCCAGTGTCGCCCATGTCTAAAGAGTGGTTATTGGCAACACTTAAAATATCAAAACCTTTGAATTTTCCATTACCATTAAAAATGTTAAACAAATCTTCATTTCCATTGAAGTGCATGTCATTGAGCATGATTTCGGGCACAAAACCAAGCTTTTGATCAATATCTATTGGGGTTTCTAAATTTGCAAAAACAATATCGCTACCAAAAAAAGCAGATCCAACTTCTGACTAAAGATTTTTGCAGTTTTTTTCATTAATTAAATCATAAGGCATTAAATCGCCTCCAATGGAAATGGTTAAATCAGCATCAATAATTTCTGCGGGGGAAACACTGTTTTTTTTAAAATGATCAATAATTGTTTGTTTTGCGGAAAAAGGCGGTTTGAAATAATATTTATAAGCAAAATAAATTAAATCTTTCCAATTCATGGTTCTTGCATTTTCTTCAAAAACTCTTGGATTACGCCATTTTTTAAACATAAAAACAGAAAGCAGCGAACAAAAAACAACAATAATGCCTGCCAAAAATTTGCCTTTAAAAGAATATGGTCTAACGGCTTTCAAATTTTTTTAAATAAAAATACACATTTAAAATGCGCCAATAAACAACCTTGCCAACAAAAAATATACAAATAATCCTATAATATCGTTTATTGTTGTGATAAAAGGACCTGTTGCAAGTGCAGGGTCTATTTTAAATCTATCCAGCAATAAAGGCGTTATTGTGCCTAAAATGGAAGCAAAAACTATAACAGTAATTAAAGCTGTACTAACCACTAAACTAAGGTCGAAACCATGGCCAACAATCAAATTAAATGTTAATAGCAAAGCCGAACATATTAATCCATTAAGGAAAGAAACCGTAAACTCTTTGCCTAATTTTGGTAGAATAAATTTACTTACCAATGTGTTGTTTGCCAGTCCTTGAACAATAATAGCTGACGACTGAACGCCTGCATTGCCGCCCATCGCTGCCACAACAGGCATAAAAAAAGCCAACTTAGGCAATAACGAAATATCAGTTTCAAAATTGGAAACAATCATAGAACTGCATAAACCACCAACAAGACCAATCATTAACCAAGGTAATCTTGCACGCGAAAGAATTAAGACACTGTCGCTGCTTTCCACACTACCACTCAGACCAGCTTGTAACTGAAAATCCTTATCGGCTTCCTCTTTTATAAAATCAACTACATCATCAATCGTTATTCGACCAATCAACCTACCCAAACTATCTATTACAGGAATGGTAATTAAATCATATTTACTCATTATTTGAGCAACATTTTCACCAGTGGAATATGCATTAACAGAAATAAAATCTGTATTTGTAATTTCAATAACCGAGGTGTGTGCTTTAGATAAAACAATGTCTTTTAGCGAAACAACTCCTTTTAAAACATCGTTGTCATCTACAACATAAACGGTGTGCACATTGTCCACCTCCTCGGCTTGTTTTCTAACTTCCTCAATACATTGGCTAACGGTCCAGTTGTGTTTTACCTGAACCAATTCTTTCGCCATCAAACCGCCTGCAATATCCTCATCATAATGTAGCATAACTGCCAAATTTTTGGAATAAACCGGATCCTCTACATAAGACAAAACCTCTTGTGCTTTATTGATGGGCAACAAATTTAGAATATCTACGGCATCATCTGAATTTAAAAAATCGACATAGCTTTTTGCTATTTCCTCTGCACTATAATTTTTGAGTAATTTTTCTTGCAGCTCTTCATCCAAAGAACTAATTACGCTAACGGCTTTTTTCTTATCTAAAAAATCAAAAACTTTTTTAGTGTCATCAATTTCTAAGTCCCAAAACACTTCTGCAATGTCTTCGGGACGATGGTTATCTAAAAAAATTTCTGATGAATTGGCATGTCCAGAAACCAAAAATTCCTGAACTTCTTGTAAAATTTGTTCTTTTGAAGGACTGCTAATCATAGGCTTTTCTCAATAAATTGGGTAAGTTTTATAAAATCATCAACACTTAGTTGCTCGGCTCGCAATTTAGCAAATTCATCCGTTTCTAGAATATTAAATTTATGTAAAGCATTTCGCAAAGTTTTTCTTCTTTGATTAAATGCAGTTTTGACAACATCAAAAAACAGTTTTTGATTGCAGGGCAATACAATATTTTCTTTTCTTATACATTTTATAACCCCCGATTTTACCTTTGGTGGTGGGTTAAAAACATGCGGCTCTACAGTAAATAAATATTCACTGTCATAAAAAGCACCTAATAAAACAGACAAAATGCCATAGGTTTTCGAGCCTTTAGGCGCCACAAGCCTTTCAGCTACTTCTTTTTGAAACATACCACCAAAACCTATGATATTCTCTTTGTTCTCCAACACTTTAAAAGCAATTTGAGAACTGATATTATATGGATAATTGCCAATAATAAAAGTATTGGGTTGAACCAAGGTGTCCAATAACTCTTGATTTAAAAAATCGCCTTCAATAATTTTTATATCAGTGTCTTTATATCGCTCTGTTAAGTAAGCAATAGATTCTCTATCAATTTCTACGAGGGTTATGTTGTTATAATCATTTTTTAAATAATCTGTTAACACCCCCATGCCAGGACCAATTTCTGTAATTTGATGATTTGGCTGAAAATTTTTTTTAAACATTCCGGCAATTTTTTCGGCAATTTCAACATCTTTTAAAAAATGTTGGCCTAAATGTTTTTTGGGTTTTACATACGATTTCAAAACTTTTTCAAATAAAATACAAAATTAACCTAAAGTTTTTATAAGTTTGTAAAGTTTTTAGTTAAAAAACTAAAAATGGTACGAAATTTGAAATAACCAATAATATAATATAAAAAATGAAACATTTAATTCTAAATTTAATCTTAATCTCAGGGCTCAGTAAACAATTAGTTGCGCAAGGAGAACTTCTGCCACCGCCCCAAATGCCAACAGTTCCGGTTGTTATTTCTAACCAAAACATTGAAATTGTTCAATTTGATACAAAATCGCACGATTTTGGCAACATTAAACAAGGCACTCCCGTCTCTTTCACTTATAATTTCAAAAATGTAGGGACTAAAAGTTTTACATTAGACAATGTGAGTGCATCATGCGGTTGCACAACTCCAAATTGGAAAGGCGGAGAATACAAAGCAGGTTCTGATGGAACAATTACTGCCACTTTTAACGCATCATCTCCAGGCACATTTTCAAAAAATGTAACTGTTCAAACCTCAGAAGGACAAGTTATATTGTCAATTTCTGGCATCGTGCTTCCAGAACCTGAATACAGCGCTTATTTGGTTCAAAAACAAGCAGAAGATGCTAAAAAAGCAGCTGAACTTGAAGTTTATTACAAAACCAAAGAAGGAAAAAAAGTGAAAAAAAACTTAGACAAAGCCGCTAATAAAAAAGCTAAAGAAGACGCAAAAAAACTTAAAGAAAAAAAAATAACCCCTAAAAAATAACCCATTATGAAAAAATTATTTATTTTATGCTCTGCAGCATTGCTAATCGTATCAATCTCTGCATTTCAACCAAAAAAACCTAAAAAACCAAGCAAACCTGCTACTACATCAACAAGCAAACCAGCCAACAATACGCCAATAGTTAAATCTGAAAAAGTTGCTTTGTCTGACAAAGCTTATGATGTAAAATTTGATAAAACTTTTCATGATTTTGGCACTGCAAAAGAAGGCGAGCAAGTAACCACTAATTATGTAATTACAAATACTGGAAAAGAGCCTGTTTTGATTCAAAACCATACTGTTGAGTGCGGTTGCACAACGCCAGAATATTCTAAAGAGCCAATTATGCCAGGAAAATCTGCTGTAATCAAAGTTGGTTTTAACACAGCCGGAAAAGTTGGTGTCAACCACAAAAAAGTTACTTTAACAACCAATGGCGGAACACACGAATTGTCTTTTAAATGCGAAGTGCAAGAAAAAGCAAAAGTTGATCCAATTGAGCCAGGAATTATGATTAAACCTACTAATTAATATCAATTAAACTTTATATAAAATGTTGTGAAACCTCGTTTCACAACATTTTTTTTTGAATGAAATTATTATTCGCCTTTTTTCTAATTGGATTAATTCCATTTCCTGGTGATCTATCGTGGAACAAAACCAGCCATGATTTTGGAAACATAAACAATACGGACACTTTAAAAACAACTTTCACTTGCTACAACATAAGCAACAAGGAAATTGCAATTGAAAATATTCAAACCTCTTGTGGATGCGTGCTTACAAAATGGCAAAGCACACCTATTCAGCCATCTGACTCCAGCAAAATCGAAGTGAGATTTGTTCCAAGTAAGAAAAAAGGAAATCAATTTAAGTCGGTTAGCGTTTATACAACTTCAGGGTTTTATGAACTTGAAATTAAAACAAATTACACAAAATAATATGCGATTCACTTTTTTAGTAATTTTTACCTTGCTGCAATTGAACTCAATGATGGGACAAAACGAAACCAAGAAATTAGAAATAAAAGATTTAACAGAAAATTTTTATATTTATACAACATACAGCAGTTTTAAAGGGGTTTTGTATCCTGCCAATGGCATGTAAATTTTAACAGATAGCGGAGCTTTAATTTTTGACACGCCATGGGATTCTTTCCAATTTCAACCGTTGCTGGATAATATAGCAATTAAACATGAAATGAAAGCAATTTTCTGCATAGCCACCCATTCTCATGAGGACAGAACAGCGGGACTAGAATATTTTAAAAACAAAGACATAAAAACTTGCTTACATATTGACAAAAATTTGGACAATCAATAGATAAAATAGGCCAAAAACAAAAAAACCGCAAAATATTGCAGATACATCAACATAAAAAACCAAAACAACAACTTTTTGTTTTTTTCATATAGAAAATCATCTTTGCTCCTGAAAAATCACAGATGTTAATTGACACATTTTCTTTATTTAATTATTTGACCTAATAAACTATTAAGTTGTTAAAGAAACTCTTGTCTATTATTGCTCCTATTTATTTTCAGTTTAAACATAACAGGCATATTCTTAGCTTTCAAAATTGCCCAACAAACTCTTTTAGTAAAAAACAGTTCAATTTTTGCCCAAGGAAACCCTGATGCTGTGCTATTTGAAAGCAATATTTTAGAGTTGTTTGGTGTAAAAATAAAGCAATATTTGGAGCTTGAGTAGGAGTATAGGAGCGAAATTTAGAAGACTGGAAAAGGAAAGATTAGAAGCCAAAACGGAGATTTTCTATGGCTATACCCAGACTATAAAGGGTTTTATTATTCTGTCGAGGCCAAACTGAGAGCGCGCAGCCGATAGAAAGAAACAGACATAATTTGTACCTTTTCTTTCATATTTATTCCCACCACGACAGATTCAATAAAATTCTGCTTCCATTACAAAAACAAAAAACCTGCTTTTATTTAAAAAAGCAGGTTTTTTTATGTCTATAAATTTATGGTTAGTATTTCAATACTTTTACTTTTCCGTATCCCAATTGATTCAATTTGTCGTTGATAATAATATCATCGCCAACACACATAATAATCATATTGTCTAGAGTTAATATTTTTTTAGCCATTGCATTCACCTCTTCTTTAGTAATGTTCGTAATAAACTCAGCTCTTTTGTCATTGTAAGTTCTGTCCAAATCATATTCATTTATGGTAGAAAGGAAACTCAATTTAGAATAAGGGCTCTCGTATTTTAAAGCCTCGCTGCCCAACAATGCGCGTTTTGTAAACGAAAACTCTTCGTCTGTAATGCCATTCTCTCTGTAGTTTTTAAGTTCTTTCATAACCTCCATAATGCTACTATCCGTTTTGTTAGATTTCACACCTGCACTAACAAAATAAACACTTGGATAGCCCATTTTTGGGGTGCTAAAACCAGAACGAATACCGTAAGTCCATCCTTTATCTTCTCTTATATTTAAATTTAAGCGGCTATTAAAGTTTCCACCCAAAGCATAATTCATAACAGATGCTCTTAAAAAATCGCCAAACAACTCAGAAGGGATAGAACGGAAAGCAATGGTCAAATCTGTTTGTTTTGCATATTCTTGGCTTAACATAAAAATTTGCGGTTTTGTGTTTTGCGCAGGAAATTGATTATAAACAGGCAGTATTAAATTTTTATTTTGCCATTTGCTCAATCCTGCAAAACCAGCAATGGCAGCAGTTTCATCCAATTCGCCAATAATAGAAATCGTTGTTAAATTTGGAGAAAGGAAATTTTGGTGAAAGAATTTTAAATCCTCAATCGATATTTTTGAAGCTTGTTTATAATCAGACAATGACAAAATACCAATTGGATTATCTGTACCAAAAAACATTTCGTTAAGGTTTTTCTGTCCATGGTATGAAGCATCGTAAGCATTGCCTGTGATACTTTGCAAGGTGGCTTTTTTGCTAATTTTAAACTCTTTTTCATCAAAACGAGGGTTATAAAACAAGTCTTCGAAAACTGCCATCGTTTCAGTTAATTTATTTTTATAACATTCGATTTGTGCCGACATTGCATTATTTCCTGAACTAAAACTAATTTCGCTACCTAAGTCTTTTAATATGTTTTCAATTTCAAGTGGGGTTTTAGTTGCACTTCCTTCAGTCATAATTGAAGCCAACATAGCAGCCGTTCCGTTTTTCACTTTTCCGGTTTCAAACAAATGTCCACCTTTAAAATTAATAGTAATATAAACCCTAGGCGACTCAGCGCTTTTAGTTCCAATTAATTTAATACCATTGTCCATGGTTTTTTTATAAAAAACAGGCACAACAGCAGGCTTAGCATTTGAAATTGTTGGTTTTTTACTTCTATCAAATCCTGCAATATCAACATTTAGTTTGTAGGTCAACCCTTGGTAAGCAGACTTGTCAGGCTTAGCATCTTTGTATGGGTTTTCACTTTCGTAAGGCTTAATTCTTGCTTTTGGATTAGTAGCCAAATCTGGGTGTTGCAAAATATTAACCGTTACATGGTTTCTTCCTTTTATATACAAATTGAATACGCGCATAATATCTGCTTTTGTAACCTTTTGGTATCTAGCAATGTCGTCTGTCAATGTAAAATCTCTTGTTGGCAAAAGCATTTCATATTGTGTCAAAACACTTGCTTTAGAGGCAATTGTTTCAATATAACTATAATAATTAGCCACCAATTCAGATTTTATTCTATTCAAATCTTCGTCAGAAAAACCTTGTATTTCAAAATCAGCAAGTGCAGCTGTCAACTCATTTTTTATTTCCAATTGGCTTAATCCGCCCATTGACGCAGGATAAGTAGCTACAACAAAATTAAATTCACCTGCTATTTCAAAAGTTCCATTAGAACAACTTGCCTGAACACTGTTTCCGCTTTCTACAAATCTTTTATAAAGCACAGAATTTTTTCCATTGCTTAATAATTGAGACAATATATCTAAAGCCGCTTCATCATTATGAAAGGTTGGCACAGATGGATAAGTAATGCTGCTAACAGGGAAAGTTATTTTAGAATCAACCGAGGTTGTTTTACTTTCTTCAAGTGTAACAGGGTTTTTAGGCAAAATGGGTACATCAACACCTTTAGCAATACTGTTGAAATACTTTTCAACCATGCCTAATACTTCTTGCGTATTTACATCACCTGTAATAACTAAAATAGCATTATTGGGGCCATACCATTTTAAGAAAAAGTTTTTTAAATCGTTAGAATCTGCGGCATCCAAATCATCAACATAACCGATTGTTTGCCAACTATAAGGATGTCCATAAGGATAAATCGTTTGGTCTTGAACCTCAGGCAACATGCCATAACCATTTGCATACCGTTGGTCTTTTTCGTTTTTTACAGTGGCTCTTTGAGTTTCAAATTTTTTGTTGGTGAAAGCTGGCAAAAGGAAACCCATTCTGTCTGCCTCTAACCACAATGTAGTTTCGAGCATATTGCTAGGCACCGTTTGAAAATAGTTTGTTCTATCTCTGTTGGTGGTTCCATTCATGCTTCCGCCCGAGGTTTGAATCACTTTAAAATGCTCCTCATCAGCAACATTCTGCGAACCTTGGAACATCATGTGCTCAAAAAAGTGAGCAAAACCAGTTCTTTTTGGTGTTTCTCTGTTTGAACCCACATGATAAGTCATTTCCACATGCACAATTGGATCGCTGTGGTCTTCGGCAACAATAACCGTTAGCCCGTTCGGCATTTTGTATTTTTCATAAGCAATACCCAATGTGCCTGGCTGGGCTTCTACCTTCTTGATTAATTTTGCAGTGCTCTGGGCTTGCAAATGAGTGATAGCAAAAAATAAAATTGCTAAACTGATGGCGTATGTTTTTTTCATTCTTTTTTTACTTATTTCCAAATACAAAGTACAAAACAAGTGTAAATTTTACATTGCATTTATTTTAATCGTCAAAAATAGTAAATGTTAGGATAAAATTAGTAATTTATTTATTTTTGCATAAATATTATTGAATGTTT
>JBDNIM010000446.1:0-2961 GCA_041688295.1 Bacteroidia bacterium | reverse complement strand
TTTTCGGAGGATAAAGATGACTTAACTGAGGTTTTTAATAACATTGAAAATACTAAACATAATTATAAACTGGTGTCGAGTGAGCAAGAAAAAGAAGACTTGCTAAAATTATTTTCTAATGTTAGTGAGTTTTGTTTTGATACAGAGACCGATGGTTTGGATGTTTTGAATTGTGAAATTATTGGCGTTTCGCTTTCTTGCAAAGCTGGCGAAGCCTTTTATATTCCCATTAGTTCTTCATCGGATTTGGTCTTTCTTAAACCACTTTTTGAAGGTAAATCAATGAAAATTGCCCAAAACCTAAAGTTTGATTTACAGGTTTTGCAATCGCATGGCATAATGATTGCGCCTCCTTTTTACGACACCATGTTAGCTCACTATATTATTGACCCCGACAAAAGGCATAATATGGACGACCTTTCAAGGCAATATTTAAAATATGACCCCGTTTCTATAGAAACATTAATTGGAAAGAAAGGTAAAAACCAATTGAGAATGAACGATGCGCCTTTGGTTAAAGTTGCTGAATATGCAGCAGAAGATGCAGACATAACTTTTCAATTGAAACAGGTTTTAGACCAAATATTGGCCGATCAAAATGGAAACATACTTTATGATGAAGTAGAAATGCCTTTGGTGCCGGTTTTGGCTGCAATGGAAAGAGAAGGTGTTAAAATTGATTCATATTTCCTTAATGAGTATTCAAAAAAACTGGCGATTGAGATTGGAATTGCTGAACAAGCTATTTATGCCTTGGCAGGTGAACAATTTAATATTGCATCGCCACTTCAGCTTGGCAAAATATTGTTTGAGAAATTGGCATTAGACCCAAAAGCAAAGAAAACAAAGACAGGGCAATATCAAACAGGAGAGGATGTGCTTCAAAAATTATCATCTAAAAGCGATATTGTGAAAAGTATTTTAGATTTCAGGGGATTGCAAAAACTAAAGTCAACTTATGTAGATGCGCTGCCTGCTTTAGTAAACCCCAAAACGGGAAGAATACACAGCACTTTTAATCAGTCGATTGCAGCAACAGGTCGTTTGAGCAGCACAAATCCAAATCTGCAAAACATTCCTATCAGAACAGAGGCGGGTAGGGAAGTGCGCAAGGCTTTTATACCTAGAAATGAAGACTATTTGATTTTTTCGGCTGATTATTCTCAAGTAGAATTGCGAGTTATTGCTTCAATGAGCGAAGATGAAGGAATGATGAACGCATTTGCAAATCATATTGATATTCACAGTGCTACGGCTTCCAAGGTTTTTGGTGTAGAGCTAAAAGATGTTACGAAAGAGCAAAGATATAAAGCAAAGAGTGTTAATTTCGGATTGATTTATGGTCAAGGTGTTTTTGGATTGGCAGAAAACTTAGGGATTTCGAGAAACGAAGCCAAAGAGATTATTGACAACTACTTTATTCAGTTTCCGGGTATAAAAACTTATATGGAAATTGTCAAAAAGAAAGCGCAAGACAATGGATTTGTCGAAACAATCATGGGTCGCAGAAGATATTTGAGAGACATCAATTCATCGAACGGAACCGTTAGGGCTTTTGCTGAGCGCAATGCAATTAATGCACCAATTCAAGGCACGGCAGCAGAAATGATTAAGCTCGCTATGATTAAAATTCATGAAAAAATGAACGCAATGAATATGAAATCTCGAATGATTATTCAGGTGCATGATGAGTTGGTTTTTGATGCACATAAAGACGAATTAGAGGCTTTAACGTATTTAGTGAAAACTGAAATGGAACAAGCGATGGTTTTAAAAGTGCCTATTTTGGCAGAGTCTGGGGTGGGTAAAAATTGGTTAGAAGCCCATTAAATTATGCAATTAATTATTGATGAAGTAATTGAAGGTGTCGATTTTAGTTCTACTGCTTTTGCTCTAAAAAAGCATAAAAACAGCCGCTTTGTCAATTGCAATTTTGAAGGATAAAATTTATCTGACTTTCGGTTTTTGAATTGTAGCTTCCAAGGTTGAAATCTTAGTTTAGTCATCGTTCAAAAAACTATTTTCAGGGATGTTGTTTTTAAAAACTGAAAAATGCTTGGCTTGGCTTTTTAGAAGTGTACACATTTCGGAATGATATTTTCTTTTGAGGACTGTAACCTAAACCACGCTTCTTTTTATAAAATCAAGATAAAAGACACTTCTTTTCGCAATTGCACTTTACATGATATGGACTTTGTTCGTTGCAATCTATCGGCTTCTGTCTTTGATACTTGCGATTTTATGAATGCCAGTTTCGACCAAACAAATTTAATTAAAGTCAATTTCTATAAATCTATTAATATTTCTCTAGACCCTGAAAACAACAAGATTAAAAACGCATTGTTTCATTTAGACACTTTGCCTAGTTTGTTGCTAAAGCATCAAATAAAAGTATTGTACTAATTAGTTTTTAAGCACCTTGTTCACATAGCTTAGCGCTAAGTCTAGTTGGGCTTCTTTTGTTATGTCAGAGTTGTCTATAACAATGGCCTCTTCGCTTTGTTTCAAAGGGCTGTTTTTTCTATTCGAATCTATAAAATCCCTTTCTTTTAAATTGGCAACTACCATTTCGTATCTAATTTCTTTATGGCCGCTTTGAATCAATTCTCTATAGCGCCTTTCGGCTCTTATTTCTAAATTGGCTGTCATAAATAGTTTTAATTCAGCATTAGGAAGCACAACGGTGCCAATGTCTCTGCCATCCATCACAACACCTTTGTTTTTACTTATTTCTTGCTGTTGGGCAACCAAAAATGTTCTGACTTCATCTATTTTACTTACGCGACTAACCATTTGGCTCACTTCCATTTCTCTAATTTCTTTTTCAATGGAAACGCCATTTAATATGGTTTCATAGAAATCCTCTTCTTTAGAATGGTTAAAGGTTATTTTTATGTTTTTTAAAGCCAGTTCTATCTCTGTAGGATTTTTTATATCGGGTTGGTTTTTAATAAAGTAGTA
>JBDNIM010000445.1:0-3591 GCA_041688295.1 Bacteroidia bacterium | reverse complement strand
CTGGCATTTTATAGGTTTCCTTAATCCAATTTAGGGTTAACTTGTATAAATCCTCATTACTTATTATCGTGTCAAGTCTCCCAGTAATGTAGTCTGTTAACCCGTTTAAGCCCCAACTAAAGCTACCTATTGAATCTTTAAGATTAACGGGTTCTGTTTTTATTGTCTCTTTAGATGTTGAATCTTGTTGCCCAAAAACTGTTGAGGAAATGGTAAATACTGCTATTAAAACTATTATTCTCATAAGGCAAAAATAATCCTTATTTACTACACTACCAAATTAAAATATTTTTATTATTTTAGCAGCCAATTTAAAACGAAATAATATGACAAAGATAATATTAGGATTAGACTTAGGAACCAATAGCTTTGGTTGGGCAATCAGAGATTTAAATGAAATAGATAATCAAATTATTGATAAGGGTGTTCTAACTTTTGAAAAAGGAGTTTTAAATGTATTGCCTACTTACGTAGCACAAGTAAAAGACACTTTATTCAAACAAATTTTACAAAGAACCATAAACGAATTACACAAAGGCTCACACCGAAAATTACCCAACAATATTGACCCTTTTATTAAAATTACAAATGCAAAAGGCAAATGAATTGGATGAGGCCATTAAATTAAATTTAAAATCAATTGATTATGGCTGGTAAGGAATTATTAAGTTATGGTGTTATTCTCCATCAGCTAAAGGAGAAAATAAAAGCTGCACAAACTAGAGCTGTTTTAGCAGTTAATAATGAACTACTGAAAGTCTATTGGGAAATCGGCAATGTTATTTCTGAGCAGGAAAAAGAAAGTGGATGGGGTGGTAAAGTAATTGAGAAATTAGCAACCGACTTAAAAATGGAGTTCTCTAATATGAAGGGATTATCTCCCAGAAACCTCCGTTATATGAGGGATTTTGCATTGGCTTATCCTACATTTCTAATTTTGCAGCAACCTGCTGCAATATTAGAAGACACTAACAATCAATTAGATACAATTTTGCAACAAGCTGCTGCCAAATTACCGTGGGGTCATCATCAGGTACTTTTAACAAAACTAAAAACCACAGAAGAACGAAGCTTTTATATCCTTAAAACAATAGAAAATGGCTGGAGCAGAAGCGTTTTGGAACACCAATTGGAAAGTGGTTTACATAAAACACAGGGTGCATTAATCAATAATTTCAATAAAACATTACCTGCTTACCAAAGCGATCTTACACAACAGATTTTCAAAGACCCTTATAATTTTGATTTTATCATGTTGGGAGAACAGGCGAAGGAACGAGACCTAGAAAATGCCTTAACAACCCATGTTACCAAGGTATTGCTAGAGTTAGGTGTAGGCTTTGCTTTTATGGGAAGACAAAAAAGATTTGAAGCAGGGGGTCGTGAGTTTTTTATTGACTTGCTTTTTTATCACACCAAATTACGCAGGCACATAATCATAGAATTGAAAATTGGAGAATTTGAGCCGGAGTATGTAAGCAAGATGAACTTATACCTCGGTTTGGCAGATGACCAATTGAAAGGCGAACATGATGGACCATCTATAGGTTTAATACTCTGCAAAACCAATAATAAAATAGTTGCGGAATACGCCTTGCGGGATACCAGCAAGCCTATTGGTATTGCAGAATACAAAATAGCAGAACGACTGCCCGAAAATATAAAAGGAGAATTGCCAAGCATAGAGGAAATAGAACAACGGGTAGATGAAGAAATTAAAGAAGCCCAAAGCCCTTTAGATGCACGATTGCAAATCATTAAACAAAAAATAAAAAATATAAACAAAGAGGAAATACAAACACCGGCAACTTTTGAATTGTTGAGCCAATTGTATAAAAACGGACTACAAAAGCTTTACACAGAGTTAATAGAACAAATGAAGGAATTTAAGGAAGATTTTTATTCCACCTCATTTAACTGGAATTGCCCAAATAAACACTTTAATGACCTAGAGCAAGTAGATGAATTTTGGAAAGTTGAAGAAAACTTAAATAGTATATTTGATTTTACCTTCAATTTACGCCTTAATGGATTTAAAAAAGCAGGTACAGAACATAGCGATGTTTCACAAACGCTTACTTTTAGAATAGATACTTATTTTTATAGCTTAACGATTGTGAATTACAATAATCAGGCACCCATTTTGAAAAAGCTATACCATCAGCAACTATCACCAAGCGACCGAAAAGAAATTAGTGATGTATTGATGACAGTTATAATGGATGATATAGAACGCATTTTGGAAAGAATAAATCCTGAAAAGATATGAGTGAATGGAAAACATATAAGTTAGGGGATTTAGTAACATTTCAAAGAGGACACGATTTGACTAAAATTGAAAATGTTGAAGGAATATATCCTGTCGCAGGTTAAAATGGAATTATTGGCTATCACAATCAATTCACTACAATAGCACTAGGCATAACTATAGGAAGAAGTGGAAATATTTGCAATGGTATCGATATTTTGCGTTCGAAAGATTCTATAAATTATGAAACAATTGGATACATTTCAGGCACATGTGGTGATATCAACTCTCCTACCAAATATTCTTTCATTGATAAAACCCCCATTTTTAATACCGATTTATATTATAAATTCTATTTTGGGGGATTTGGTGAGAGTGCCGTTTTGAAAATAAAGGTGTTCAACTTAAATTATCTAGGCTATCAAATTTATCCTCAACCGGCAAATAATGTGCTTACGATTGAATTTGACAACAAAGAAAATTTTGAGAGCGAGCTCAGTATTTTCAACCTTTCTGGACAAGAAATTTTTTCTGAAAAAACCAGTCAACCGTTTTTTAAAATTGATGTTTCGGATTATGCAGCAGGTTTATATGTTTTAAAATTGAAGAAAAACCAGTTTTCTGAACCCATTGTTTCAAAAATAATTATTCAATAATAAAATATTGGTTAAGAAACATTCAAAGTTTATTGGTTTATTTGATTTTAATCGGTTTTCTAACTTTTTGACATTGGCCGATGGTATATCTACAATAATGGCAAAAAAAAGTGCCCCGCATTGCAAGGCGAGGTGGCTTAAATGTTTTCACAGCGGAAACTATTTATTTCTTTTGGTTAATTGTATGTCAATACTTCAGATGTTTTGAAATAGATACAAGGTACAAACAAGGCTCAAATACTTACTGTAACCTTGCTTTTGGGGGTTTTGGTGTTCAGCTTATCAAAGCCCGTTCAATTTCATATAACGGTATGCTTTCGGCTCTTTGTATTTGCTGGGTAAGTTTCAAATACTTTTTTGTTGGTTTACCTGCATACTGTTATTTAAATTAATACATTTATATCGCCTAAAGCTGCTACCAGTCATTAGCACCGTTATCAGATAAAGTATTATCCTTTGATTTTTTCAAATATTGAAAAAGTGATAAACTTAATCCATTGTATAACCCAGCCAATTCGCTAGGATAGCTTCGGAATTTATGAATTAACTCATATTCCTCTGTTTTTTTATTTAGTTTGTAGAAGTTACTTCCTGTATTTAAAGCAAAAGCCTCCCACCCCCCAATAACATATTGGCTTGGTGGAACATAGACATAAAGGACAATTGGGTCAATTTTAATTCTGCCAT
>JBDNIM010000444.1:0-3848 GCA_041688295.1 Bacteroidia bacterium | reverse complement strand
CAAATTTGATGGATACGATGAGTTGCAAGGACTTATTTACAACCGTTAGGGCATTTTGGTTTATCAATTTACAAAACCCAATGATGCCTTTTGGAATGGCTATTTGCAAAATGATATTTCTAAACCTTGCCCATATGGCACATATTATTATCTCTATTATTTCAAAAACTCAAAAACAGGTTTCACAAACAAAACCAATGGCGTGGTTACGCTGATTCGCTAATTGAAAAATACAGACAAAGAAATAAAAGTAATTTTAGATGAATTATATTTAAAATACAACCATTCAAATTTCATAGAAAACGACCCTATTTCTATTCCGCATCTTTTTTCCAATAAAAATGATATAGAAATTATCGCTTTTTTAATTTCTATTTTGGCTTGGGGACAAAGAAAAAGCATCATTAATTCTGGTAAAAAACTCATTGAGATATTTGATAAGCATCCTTTTCAATTCATTACCCAACATCAAGACGCTGATTTAAAATCTTGTTTGGGTTTTGTGCATCGCACATTTAACGACACAGATTTGCTTTCAATAATAGGATTTTTAAAAGAGATTTACCAAACAAGCAATTCTTTAGAAACAGCATTTTCAAAACATATTTTACCCAAGGATGCGAATATAGAAAACGGCCTAAATGGATTTAGAAAAGATTTTGAAAACAGTTTAAGTTTCATTAATAGAACAAAAAAACACATTACCCATCCATTGTCTGGTAGCGCCTGCAAGCGTTTAAGTATGTTTTTGAGGTGGATGGTTAGAAAAGATGAGAAAGGTGTAGATTTTGGCATTTGGGCAAGCATAAAACCCTCTCAACTAATTTGCCCTTTAGATGTTCATGTCATCAGGCAATCAATAAAATTGGGTTTATTAAAAACCGACAAAGCCAATTGGATTCAGGCGGTAGATTTAACCAATAAATTAAAAAAATTTGACAAAAATGATCCAGTAAAATACGATTTCGCTTTATTTGGATTGGGTGTTGGGGAAAAGTATATCGAAATAAACTATTAATTGCTTAAAGCAGCTGCACCACCAACAATTTCAGAAATTTCGTTTGTAATAGCAGCTTGACGACCTCTGTTATAAATTAATTTCAACTCTTTTAAAATTTCTCCAGCGTTGTCTGTGGCTTTGTCCATTGCAATCATTCTTGCTCCATGTTCACTTGCAAATGAATCTAATAAACATCTATATAAATCTGTTTTGATACTTCGTGGAATTAATTCCTCAAGAATATCTACTTTATTCGGCTCAAAAATATAATCATTTGGCGAAACATTAGATTTATTTCCTGTAATAGATACTGGCAATAAAGTTTCGTTGCTAATTATTTGAGTAGCAGCGTTCTTAAATTTATTATAAACAACTTCAACTTTATTGTATTTGCCACTTAGGAAAGCTTCTAAAGCAAAATCACCAGGTTCAAAACCCTTTTCACTATTCAAACTACTAAACAATGTCACGAAATCAGTATTACAAGTTAAATCTTGTTTTTTAAAAACTTCAAAAGCTTTTTTTCCTACAAACAATGCATCAACTTTGGCGTTGGCATACTCATTTTTCAAAAGAGCATTCACTCTTTTAATGATATTGGCATTAAACCCACCACAAAGACCTCTATCACTGGTAACAACAATAAGGAGAATATTATTTAAAGGTTGAACTTTAAAATATTTTACCAATCTTTCATCAGTAGCACTGTCCGAAAGATTTTTTAGCACTCCGTTCAGTTTTTCAGAATATGGGCGCATTAAAGTAATGGCGTTTTGCGCTTTTCTTAATTTTGTTGCAGAAACAAGTTTCATCGCTTTTGTAATTTGCTGCGTTGAAACTGTAGATGTTATTCTGCTCCTTATTTCTTTTAAGTTTGCCATTAAATAATTTTAAATAAAATATTATGATTTGTAATTAGCTGCAACGGTTTTCCCGATTTCATCTAACTGGCTTGTTATGCTATCGTCAATTTTTCCAACAGACAAACTGTTTAATAAATCTTTATGTTTGCTTTCCAACACTTGCAAAAACTCTGCTTCAAATGCCCTTACTTTTTTAACGGGTATGCTATTCATCGCACCTTTAGTTCCCAAATAAATGATAGCTGTTTGTTGCTCAACTCTCAAAGGAGAATATTGTCCTTGTTTAAGCACTTCTACATTTCGTGAACCTTTTTCAAGTACAGATTTTGTAGCTGCATCTAAATCAGAACCAAATTTAGCAAATGCTTCTAACTCTCTATATTGTGCTTGGTCAAGTTTTAATGTTCCAGCCACTTTTTTCATAGATTTGATTTGTGCGTTTCCACCCACACGAGAAACTGAAATACCAACATTAATAGCAGGACGAACACCACTATTGAATAAATTAGATTCTAAGAAAATTTGTCCATCTGTAATCGAAATCACATTGGTTGGGATATAAGCCGAAACATCACCCGCTTGTGTTTCAATAATTGGCAAAGCTGTTAATGAACCGCCACCTTTTACCATTCCTTTTAAAGAAGGAGGCAAATCGTTCATATTTTGGGTAATTTCATCAGATGCGTTTAATTTACAAGCTCTTTCTAACAAACGACTGTGCAAATAGAAGACATCTCCCGGATAAGCCTCACGACCTGGTGGCCTTCTTAACAATAAAGACACCTCACGATAAGCTACCGCTTGTTTTGATAAATCATCATAAACTATCAAAGCAGGTAATCCTTGGTCTCTGAAAAATTCTCCGATTGCTGCACCTGCCATTGGTGCAAAAAATTGCAGAGGCGCTGGCGCAGATGAAGAAGCAGAAACCACCACTGTGTATGGCATAGCACCTTTTTCTTCTAAAGTTTTAACAACTTGTTTAACCGTAGATTCTTTTTGTCCTACAGCAACATATATACAGTAAACAGGTTTTCCTTTTTCGAAAAACTCTTTTTGGTTTATAATCGTATCAATAGCAACGGCTGTTTTACCAGTTTGTCTGTCACCAATAATTAATTCTCTTTGACCTCTTCCTATTGGAATCATAGCATCAATTGCTTTAATACCAGTTTGCAATGGCTCTTTTACAGGCTCTCTGAACAAGACACCAGGTGCTTTCCTTTCCAAAGGCATTTCATATAAAGGGCCAGCCAAAGAACCTTTTCCATCAATTGGCTCGCCAAGGGTATTGATAACACGACCCAACATACTTTCACCAACATTGATGGATGCAATTTTTCCAGTTCTTTTAACAGTATCACCCTCTTTAATAAGTGTGCTACTACCAAATAAAACCGCTCCAATATTATCTTCTTCAAGGTTTAGAACAATCGCTTTCATGCCATTTTCAAACTCAATCAACTCTCCTGATTGAACTTGAGACAATCCATGAATACGAGCAATACCGTCACCAACTTGCAATACTGTACCAAATTGCTCTAGTTCTGCTTCGGTTTTAAAGTTTGTTATTTGTTGTTTCAATATTGATGAAACTTCATCAGGTCTAATTTCTGCCATGATTATATTTATTTAATTATGCTATGTTTAATTCTTTTTTGAGTTTTTTAAGTTTTGCGCTAATGCTAGTATCTAGCATATTGTCACCAAACTTTATTTGCATGCCTCCAATTAACTCTGGATTAATGCTTGAATTTAATTCAATTTCTTTAGCACCAGTTTGTGCCAAAATATATTTTTTTATGCTTTCAATTGTTGGCAAATCCAATTCAATTGCTGAAATCACATCTACTTTTTCAATTCCTAAATGTTGTCTATTAATTACTAAAAAAGATTCGGCTATGCGAGAAAGCAAATCCTCTCTATTTTTCTCACAAATTAGGTCAATAAACTTAATAAGCAAAGGGTTAACATTGGTAAAAACT